>PLAX01000006.1 GCA_003135255.1 Candidatus Dormiibacterota bacterium
CGCCTTCAACGTCGCCCGGCCGGGCGACCTGATCCCCGAGTTCCAGGGGCGGTTCCCGATCCGGGTCGAGCTGAGCCCGCTCAGCGAGAGCGATCTCCAGCGCATCCTCACCGAACCCAACAACGCTCTCACCAAGCAGTACGAGGCGCTGCTCGGCACCGAGCAGGTCGAGCTGTCGTTCACCGACGACGGGGTCGCCGAGCTGGCCCGCCAGGCCCATCGGGTCAATGAGCAGGACGAGAACATCGGGGCCCGGCGCCTCTTCACGATCATGGAGAAGGTGCTCGAGGAGGTCTCCTTCCACGCCGAGGACCACGCCGGCAAGCGGGTGGTCGTCGACTCGGCGATGGTCCTGCAGCAGCTCCAGGACCTCATCAGCGACGACGACGTGCGCCGCTACATCCTCTGAGGGACCGGAGTGGGCATCGCAGGACCGCCCCCGCCACCTCCGCAGCCCTCCGCCGGCCCGCTTGCCCCGGGACAACCCGATCCGCCGCCGGGCTCGCCGGCTCCCGCGCCGCCTGGCTCGCCCCCGCCACCTGACCCACCGTCGGCGCCCGCCTCACCGGGGCTGCGGCTCGATCTCAGCGCCCTCCTGCGCCGGGCCACGCCCACCGGAGCCCTGGTCGGTGGCGGGCTGCTCCTGCTCTTCGTCCTCTCCTTCATCGGCGGCTGGATCCAGATCTCGTTCACCTGCCCGGTCGTGACCACCTACTGCACGGGCTCGACCTCGTCCACGGCCGGCAGTCTCTGGCAGGGCTTCGGCCTCCTGCCGGCCCTGATCGTGGTCTTCTCCCTGGGCTGGTTCGCCGTCCTCAAGGTCCCCGAGCTGGGGTTGGGCGGCATGGTCCCGGATGCGCCGAGGTGGCGGTCCCCGTGGATGGGCGTGGCCGGGGTGGAGGTGGTGCTCTTCCTCCTCTACTGGCCGATCGAGGGGGGGAACTACACGAGCCAGGGGTCCACCTCCCCTGGCTGGGCGCTCTGGGCCTCGATCGCCTTCGCCGCCCTGGTGGGCATCGGCGGCTATCTGGAGGATCGGACCGCTGCCCGCCTGGGAGCCCACGCAGGGGTGGCACTCCCCGCCGCAACGGCGACCGCTCCCGGCGGCCCGCTCCTGGCGCCACCGCCGGCTCCCCCGCTGCTGGCGGTGGGCACCCTCTCCGCGGACCGCAGCGAGTGGTTCGACGGGACCGGATGGCGGGACGCCTCGCTGAGCGCGCCCCCGGGAGCCCTGCGCTCGCCGGATGGCAATCACTGGTGGGACGGGGCCACCTGGCGAACCATTCCCGGCTGGCATGTCCGGGCCCAGGGCACCGGGATGGTGAGGCCGGCCCGGCACGCCCCGGAGCCGCCCCGGCCGGGCGAGCCGCCCGCCTGAGGGGTCACCCCGGAGTCCGGAGCCGTCCCACGCCGGCGCCGGATGGAGAGCCGTCGCAACCGGCCGGGAGGCCGTGTGGCACAATTCGGGCTAATTTCACACGCCCGGTCCACGCGACGGCGGGTGCCCCTCGGGGTCGCCGCCGCGGTCAACCCCGGGCGGAGGTGCCAACCCAGACCGGAAGGAGGCCGCCGTGCCGGCAGCAACCCTCCGCCAGCTGCTCGAGGCCGGAGTCCACTTCGGCCACCAGACCAGCCGGTGGAACCCCAAGATGCGCGACTACATCTTCACGTCGCGCGACCGCGTCCACATCATCGACCTGGCCAAGACCCAGCACATGCTGGACGACGCCTGTGACTACGCCCGCGAGCTGGTCGGCGGTGGGCAGAAGGTGCTCTTCGTCGGCACCAAGAAGCAGGCGCAGGACTCCATCGTGGAGGCCTGCACCCGGACCGGCCAGCCGTACGTCGTGCACCGCTGGATGGGCGGCATGCTCACCAACTTCCAGGTGATCCAGCGCCAGCTCAAGCGGCTCATCGAGCTCCGTGCCATGAATGAGCGCGGTGACTTCGAGCGGATGAGCGGCAAGGAGGCCAACGCCAACAAGGACGACCTGGAGCGGCTGGAGCGCAGCTTCGCCGGCATGGTCGAGATGAAGCGTCTTCCCGGTGCGCTCTTCGTCATCGACTGCAAGAAGGAGCGGCTCGCGGTCAACGAGGCCAACAAGCTGGGCATCCCGATCATCGCCCTGGTTGACACCAACTGCGATCCCGACCTGATCCAGCACGTGATCCCCGGCAACGACGACGCCATCCGCTCCTGCCGCCTGATGGTCAACGCGCTCTCCGACGCGATCCTCGAGGGGCAGCGCCTGCTCAGCGAGCGTGAGCTGCGCGAGCGCGATGAATCCGAGGCCGCCGTCGCGCTCGCCGCCCGCGCTGAGGCGGAGCGTGACAGCGAGGCCGCGGCGGCTCAGGCCGCGGTCGACGCCGCGGAGCCGGTGGCCGGAGCCACGGGCGCCAGCGCCGAGCCCATCCCCGCACCGGCGGAGGGGTCCTGATGGCTGAGATTCCAGCGGCTCTCGTGATGAAGCTCCGGGAGGCGACCGGGGCCGGGATGATGGACTGCAAGCGGGCGCTGGTCGACTGCGACGGCGACTTCGAGCGCGCCAAGGACCGCCTCCGCCAGACGGGTGCGGCCAAGGCCGAGCACAAGGCCGGCCGCTCCACCAACGAGGGCGTGATCGAGGCATACGTCCACGCCGTCGGCGGCATGCCCGCCAAGGTCGGCGTCCTCGTCGAGGTCAACTGCGAATCCGACTTCGTCGCCAAGACCGACGACTTCAAACGGCTGGCACGCGAGCTGGCCCTCCAGGTGGCCGGGGCCGAGCCCCTGTACGTCCGCCCCGAGGACGTCCCCGCGGAGATCGTCGAGCGCGAGCGGAGCGTCTACCGCGCCCAGGTCGAGGGCAAGCCCGAGGCGATGGTGGAGAAGATCGTCGAGGGCAAGCTCGCCGCCTTCTACGCCGGCGTCTGCCTCCTCGAACAGCCGTGGATCCGTGACGAGAAGCACAAGAAGAAGGTCAAGGAGCTGGTGCAGGAGGCGGTCGCCAAGCTGGGCGAGAACATCACCGTCGCCCGCTTCGTCCGCTACCGGGTCGGGGAGTCCTCGCCGGAGGGGAACGGAGCCGCGAGCACGTGACCCCCGACGTCGCCGACGTGGACGTGACCGGGCCGGTGGGATCGGACGGCCGCGCTCCGGTGTTCTCGCGCATCGTCCTCAAGCTCTCGGGTGAGGCGCTGGTCGGCAGTGAGGCGTACGGCATCGACATGGAGACCCTCCGGCGGATCGCTCAGCAGATCCAGCGGGTGGTGGCCCGGGGCGTACAGCTCGCCATCGTGGTCGGGGGCGGCAACATCGTCCGGGGTACGGACATCAGCCGCCATGGCATCGAGCGGGTCACCGGCGACTACATGGGGATGCTGGCGACGGTCATCAACGCCCTCAGTCTTCGGGATGCGATCGAGCGCCTGGGGATTCAGTGCCGGGTGCAGAGCGCCATCGCGATGCAGCAGGTGGCCGAGCCCTTCATCCCGCTCCGGACCATCCGCCACCTCGAGAAGGGGCGGGTCGTGATCCTGGCCGGGGGGCATGGGAGCCCGTTCTTCACCACCGACACCACCGCGGCGCTCCGGGCCGCCGAGATCGGGGCCGACGTGCTGCTCAAGGCGACCCAGGTCGACGGCATCTACACCGCCGACCCGATCCGGGACCCCACTGCGACCCGATTCGCCCATCTCTCATACCTCGAGGTTCTGACCAGGGGCCTCACTGTCATGGACAACACGGCGCTCACCCTGTGCATGGACAACAACATGCCGATCATCGTGTTCGACCTCCACGCCGAGGGGAACCTGGAAAGGGTCATCCTCGGGGAGGAGGTCGGCACTCGCGTCGACGCGGAGGTCACCACATGACCGATCCGACCAAGGCCGAGGAGGCACTCGCCCAGATCGAGGAGCGGCTGGTGGACGCCGAGATCCGGATGGAGAAGAGCGTCGAGGCGCTCCACAAGGAGCTGTCGAGCATCCGCACCGGGCGGGCCAGCCCTTCGCTCGTGGATCGGCTGCAGGTCGATGTCTATGGGATGCCGCAACCGCTCCAGGCGGTGGCCGGCATCTCCACGCCCGAGGCCCGGCTGCTGGTGATCCGGCCCTACGACCACGCCTCCATCCCGGCCATCGAGAAGGCCATCCAGCGCTCCGACCTGGGGCTCACCCCGAGCAACGACGGGCAGCTGATCCGGATCGTGATCCCCCAGCTGACCGAGGAACGCCGGCACGAGCTGACCAAGCTGTGCGCCCGCAGGGCGGAGGAGGCCCGGGTGGCGGTGCGCAACATCCGCCGCGACGAGGTCGACCA
>PLAX01000047.1 GCA_003135255.1 Candidatus Dormiibacterota bacterium
ACGGGTCGGTCACGTAGAAGAGATACGTGGTCGAGGCCGGGGCCAGCGCGCCCCCGAGGGTGGCGAGGCCGGGAGAGTCGATCGGGGTGGGCGGGAGACCGGAGTTCTGGTAGCTGTTGTAGGGGGTGGCGGTGGCCTCGTCGGCCAGGGACATCGGCTGCCCGGACATGTGCAGCCCGTACATCACGATGGCGTCGATCTGGAGGTTCATGGGGGCGGCCAGCCGGTTGTTGACCACGGAGGCGACCAGCGGGAAGTCGGCGGCGAACCGGGCCTCGGCCTGGATGATCGAGGCGGTGATGAGATCGTCGTAGGCCTCGGTCGGGGACGCCGGGAGCTTGGGCACCACGTTCTGGGCAAAGGCGGTGAGCTGCTTCTGGACCACCTGCTGGGCGGTCGCGCAGTCCGGCACCGTGTAGGTCGCCGGGAAGAGGAATCCCTCCAGGGAGGTGTCTCCCGCCGGGCGGATGCCGAGGAAGGGTGCCGTGTAGCCGCTCTGGGCGAGGGCGTCGAGGTACTCCGTCCGGGTGATGTCCAGCCCCTTGGTCGTGGCGATGCGCTCGGCGATCTGGTCGATCGTGAAGCCCTCGGGGATCACGAACGTCACCGCCCTGCAGTACTGCGGGCCGTCCAGGACGTTGATGATCTCGCTCGCCTCCATCGCCGAGTCCACCTGGTAGACGCCGGCGTGGAGGTGCACGCCCCGGATCCGGGCGTAGGCCGAGAAGAAGAGGGCGCTCTTGATCAGCCCCTGGTTCTCGAGGCTGTTCGCCAACTGGTCGAGGCTCTCTCCGGGGCTGACGGTGATCACGGTCGCGGCTTCGCTGCCCGCGTACGTGGGTTCCAGCTCGATCCGGCCGTAGACGAAGACGGCCCCGGCGAGCAGGGCCAGGACCACGACCACCCCGACGAGCGCAAAGACCACACCGAGCCGGCCCCTCTGGCCGTTCTTCACGGCGAAGGCCTCCGCGAGTGGGCGTCGAGGTAGCTCTGGAGGATCAGGCTGGCGGCCACCGCGTCCACCGTACTCTTCCGCTGCATCCGGCGGACACCTCCGTCGATGAGGGCGCGCTCCGCCTGGACGGTGGTCAACCACTCATCCCACATGGTCACCTCCAGCCCGAGCCGGCGCCCGGCGTCGGCGGCGAAGCGGCGTGCGGCAGCTGCGGCGTCGCCCTCGCTGCCGTCGAGGCGGCGGGGCAGGCCGATCACCAGCAGGCGGCAGCCGCGCTCGACGCAGGCGTGCTCCAGCGCGGACCAGAACTTGGGATGCCGGCGTTCCAGGGTGGCCAGGGGGGTGGCGATGGTGCCGGTGGGATCGGCACCGGCGAGGCCCACCCGGCGATCGCCCAGGTCGACGCCGATGGCGGCGCAGGTTCCGCTCACGCTGCAGATCTCGGCCGGACGCTCAGCCGCTCGAGCTCGACCCGGAGCCGCCGGTCACGAAGGTCTCCACGATGTGGATGCTGGAACCGGAGAACGGCATGAAGAGGAACCCGATCGGGGTTTCGTCGACGGTCACGCCCCGGACGTTCGGGATCGCCTGTTGGACGATCCCCTGCACGCTGCCGGGGGTGCGCCCGCTGAGCTGGCTCGCCAACTGGCTGAGGTTGACCTTGCCGTGGTAGTAGTCGACGCCCGACACCGATAGGGCGAAGCTGCCGTCGCTCCCGGCCTGGATGATCTGCACGTTGTTGAGCTGCAGCTGGCTGGGCACCAGGCTGTCCCCGGCGGGGAGGTTGGAGGAGGCCTGCAGGTCCTTGAGCACCACCGCATTGAGATCGGCCGGGTTGTAGAGGGTCTCCTGCGCGGTCATGGTCACCGTCACCGTCTCGGCAGTCATCACCGTGTTGGCGGCCGGGGGGAAGGTGGAGGGGCTGACGGTGTAGGTGATGCTCCTGCCTCCGCCGTTGGGGTCGACGGCGACCTTCTCCTGACCGGCCTTGGCGCTCAGGTCGGAGCCGGCCTTGTTGCCGAGCTGCTCCTCCATCTGGCCGAGCTGCTCCTGCCAGTTGGCGATGTCAGAGGCGCTGGCCACGGTCTGGCTGCCACCGTCCACGCCACCCGTGGCCGCGGCCGGGTTGGTGGCTTTGAGATCCAGGCTTGTGCACCAGTCAGCGCCCGCCGATGTGGACGGACAGAGGGTGATCGCGCCTGCAGGGGCGTTCCCGATAATTCCCGTCGTCAGAGCCGTCACCGGGATGGCACTGCTCGGTCCGCCGCCCGCGGGGACCGTGACCCCCGTCTGACCCGACACCCCGAAGACGACCGACGGAGTGGTGGCGGTCTCGAACTGGTAGGTTGGCTCGAGCGTGAAGGTGCATCCATCGGCACAGGGGCCTTGCCCCGTCGCGCTCAGCACCACGACGCCGGTCGCGGCCACCGCCGGCACCGGCTTGCTCCCTGTCGGAGTGGCCTGGAAGGTCTGGCTCGCGGTGTCGGGGATCTGCTTGCTCAGGATGTGGTTGGGCTGGCTCGCCTGGGCCGTGGACGTCGTCCCCTGGATGGTCGGGCTGACGGTCAGCGGCGGCTCCGCCACGGTGAGCGTCACCGTGGCCGAGGTGCCGAGGA
>PLAX01000207.1 GCA_003135255.1 Candidatus Dormiibacterota bacterium
CGCCGGATCAGCTGGGCGGTGACCGGGGCGATGGCCGCCAGCCTCGTCGCCCCCCTGCTGACCACTGTCTCCTCCGCCGACGTCTTTGTCGACGCCCGCACCGAGCCCGCGTTGCGCCTTGTGGCCGAGGCTGGCGGTCGCGAGCCGATGGCCGGTGGGCGATTGACTCTCCGGCCGTTCCCGAGCGCCGGAACGCGCAATCTCACCACCGACACCGATGGTCTGCGGCTCGCCCCCTGGCCGCGGATCTTCGCAGACCTGCGCCATCTCGGTGTCCGCGGGGAAGAGGCTGCCGAGCACCTCCGTGACCTCAGGCGACCCACGTCGTGAGCCCTGAAGCCGGACGGAGTCGGCAGGCACGGCGTGCAGCCGAGCGCGCCCTGGTGCGGGTCATCCACCACTACGGTGCAACCCCTGAGTTCGTCCTCCTCGGGGGTCTCGTTCCGGAGCTGCTCTGCCGGGACAGCGGGATGCGGCACGCCGGGACCACGGACATCGACGTCCAAGTCGATCTCGAGGTCGCGACCGGGGCGGTCAACGGAGGGAGGCTCGAGCGAGCCCTCCGCAACGCGGAGTTCAGCCCCGACCGGGAGCGCCCCTGGCGATGGACGGCTCGCGACGACGAGCTCGGGGCGGTGATCAAGTTTGAGCTCCTGTGCGATCTGCCCGACCAGCCCGCGTCCGCCACCGTGAGGTTCGATGCAGCCTCCGCCCTGGGCGCAGCCAACCTCCGCGGAACCGGCGCCGCAGCCAGGGACGTGGAGCTGCACACGCTCCACACTCGCATCGGCGGCGTGGAGATGAGCGCGAAGGTGCGGGTCACCGGCACCGCGGGATTCCTGATGGCCAAGGCAGCGGCGGCGCATCATCGCCAGTTCCGCCGGGACTGGTACGACATCGCGTTCGTTCTACTGCATGGGCGTCTCGGCTCGATGGAGGCGGCCTCCCGCGTCACCAGCTGCTTTGGTGGTCCCCTCCCGGGCAACATGGTCACGGCACTGCGAGAGCTGGCCGCCAACTTCCACGCCCCCGGGGACCAAGGACCTTCCGCTTACGCTGCCCAGATCGTCATCGACCACCCGGAGCTGAGCGAGGATCGGGCGGCAGCCGACGCCGTCGTGGCCGTCCAGGCGTTCTGCGATGCGCTAGTTCACTGACCGGTCACCGGGGCGCAGGCCGAGATTGAACGGCACGGCAAGTCGGCGCAGCGGCTGGCGGCTCACCTTGGCGGCGCAGAAACCTTCCGGATCCACCCAGCGTATTGTCAATGGGCATGAGGAGGCGATGGGTCGCCCTCTGGGCAGGAGTGGCGGTCGCGGTAATCGCAGGGACCGTCACAGGGCTGGTCATCGCAACTCGACATTCGGTGGCGTCATCCCAGCATTCGGTGGCGTCATCCCAGCCCTGGTGGTACGTCCCTGGGGTGAGCTCGTGCGGGATTGCAGCGGTGTACCGGGTCGACCACGGCAGTCTGCAACGCCTGGGGGACTGTGCCGGAGATCTCCTTCTTCCACCCCCATCCGTGACGCTTCATGTGGGTCAGGAGGTTGACGTCCACATGGCCGAGGAGAGCTCTGGATACAACGGCAGCACCTTGGTCCCCGTGTTTCCGGCACCAACGAGCTCCCGCCCCGACATCCTCAGTCAGACGTCGCTTACTGGCGGGGGCTCCACGGTCAGCTTCGAGGCGCTTTCTCCCGGGAAGGCGGAACTGGAAACCCAGGCCTTCTGCTTTCGGCCCTACTCTTCGCCCACCGCCAGCCAACTGGAAACGTGTCCCGTACTCGCGGTCACCGTGGTCCCGTGAGGCCCACCGCAGGGTTGGACGCCAGCATCGAGAACGCCCCCGTGAGCTCACCCCGCGAGCCATGGCTACCCAAAGATCGCCTGAACCGCCGCTGCGGCCTGGGCCTCCAGACCGCGGGTGACGTGGGCGTAGACGGAGAGGGTGATCGCCTCCGAAGCCTGGCCGAGGATGCGGCTGACCACGTGAGCGGGGACGCCGCCCTGGAGCATCAGCGTGGCCGCGGTGTCGCGGAGCGCGTGGAAGGTCATCGGCGGCAGCCCAGCCCGCTCCAGGTGGGTGTGGAAGGCCCGGCCGAGGGTCTGGGAGTGCATGAGGGTCCCGTCGCTCCCCGGGAAGACCATCCCGTCCGCCGGCGCTGACCTTGCCCGGTGGGCCTAACGCGACCTGGAACAGGCGGCTGACGACGTGAGATAGTGCCCTGCAATCCGCCCGCCCGGAGAGAGCTGGACATGCCTGACGACCAGCAGATCGACTTCTCCTCGCCGGGGGACATCCCCTCGGAGAGCGGCTCGCCGGGCGCCCCGCCCAACCCCAGCGCCACCCCTTCGGGCTACGGCCACCCCTTCCGCCGGCTGGCTGCTTCCCGGGCGGAGGGCGGGCCTTCCGACTACGGAGCGCCGGGCTACGCACCGCCCGGGTCCCCGGACACCGGCGAGCCGGCCTCTCCGGGCTACGCCCCGCCCCAACCCACGGGCGGCTGGTCCGCTCCATCCGATCCGCACGGCTCGGCGTACGGACCCCGGGCCACTCACGGCCGCCGGCCGGGGCGGGGGATCCGCGCCGCGGTGGGAGTGGCCATATTCGCCGTCCTCGGGATCGTTGCTTTCAGCTTTGTGAGCTGCACCATTTCGGCGTCCCAGGCCACCAGCCTCCTCGACAAGGCGACGACGGCGGTGGACAGCTCGGCCGGCGTTGACTACATTTCCACCGCGACGCTGAGCGGGGGGACGACGAAGCCCACCAGCGGCGACGCCGGGCAGAACGACGGCACCCAGACCGACACGGACCCCACCGCCTTCGGCACCGAGCAGTTCGACGTGCTCCTCGCCTCCAGCCAGATCCTGTACTTCAAAGGCAACGTTCCCGCCCTGGAGGACCAATTGGGCGTGCAGATGAGTGCCGCGCCGGGGCTCGCCGGGCAATGGATCTCGCTCACGCCCGGGGAGTCGCCGTACCCCTTGCTGGAGTCGGGGCTCACCGTCCCCGGCGCGGTGATGATCAGCGACTGCATCGCGACCTCGTCCAGGACGGTCACCGGCAGCGGCGGGACCACGCTGACCGAGATCGACGGCTCGTTCGGCATCACGATCGACGGCGCGAACTCCACAGTCGCGACGTTTAGGTTGGATATCTCGCCGAGCACCGACCTCCCCACCTCCCTGGTCGTCACGGACGCCGTCGGCGTTGGGAACACGGTGACGACCTTCACCAACTGGGGAACGCCGCCGCCGGTCAACGTGCCCGCGACAGCGATCTCCTGGTTGAGCCTGGACACCTCGCCGCCCCCGGGCGGATACGGCAGCCAGAGGACACCCTCGGCGTCCGCCACGGCGACGGCGACACCCATACCCACACCGACGCCATAGCCACGTCGGCCGGAACGGGTCTCACGGCGGCGGCGCTAACAGCGCTCGCCGGGAAGGGCACCCGACCGGTCCTCTGCGCAGAGCGCTCCGGGCTCGACTCCCTGCCGCCGCCGCGACCCGAAGACAGCCAAGCATGGGCGACGACCAGCCGTTCCGGCCCTCAGAGCCGGAGGGGAACCCTTCACAGCCGACCCGTCCCAGCCGGACCCCACGACGAGCCGGTCCGATCCATCGGCAGGGTGATTGCATCCTGGGTGGCAGGGCGGCCCCTCGGGCTACGAACCTCCGGGCGGCGGGCGCTCACCTACGACCAGATCGCCTAGCCTCCATGTCGGCGACTACCCGAAGATGGCCTGAACCGCCGCGGCGGCCTGGGCCTCCA
>PLAX01000159.1:0-21047 GCA_003135255.1 Candidatus Dormiibacterota bacterium
TGGAGCTCTGCGGCGATCGCCTCCAGCCGGCGGACGCGGGACTGCTCGAGCGACTGGTGCGCGAATCCCAAACGTGGGCGCTCGTCGACGAGCTGGCCGCCGCGGTGGTCGGCCCACTGGTCGAGCGCCATCCCGAGCTGGACGTCGTGCTCGACCGCTGGGCGGGCGACCCGGACTTCTGGATCCGGCGGTCCGCGCTCCTCGCCCTGCTCGTCCCGCTCCGCCAGGGCGGCGGCGACTTCCCGCGATTCTCCCGGTACGCGGAGACGATGCTGGAGGAGAAGGAGTTCTTCATCCGCAAGGCGATCGGCTGGGTGCTGCGCGACACCGGGCGCAAGCGGCCTGACCTGGTCTACGCCTGGCTGCTCCCACGGGCGGGACGGGCATCGGGCGTGACCCTCACGGAGGCGGTCAAGCCGCTCTCTCCGGCACAGCGCGCGGCGGTGCTCGCGGCCCGCTGAGCGGTGACACTCAGCATGGCAAACGAGCAGCGTGAGCTGCGTTACGCTTTCGGCTCCCGGATTGGTCTTAACGAGTGTGAAGTCTCAGGACAGTACGTGGTCCAACCCGACACTGGGCGACCCCGCGGAGGATCTTCCGGCGATTGACGACGCGGAGTTCTCGGACAACCTCGATCAGACGCGTTTGGACGCGTACCGCCTAGCGCGCAGACTGGGATGGTCCCACGACGACGCCCTGGACATCGTCCAGGACGCGTCGCTCAGAGCATGGCGATACCGGCATACACGTCGAGGGCTATTTCGGCCTTGGTTCCTCGCGATCGTGTATCGGGGAGCGCATCGAGGCCGCCGACGCTGGCTCACGGTCCCCGTCTTCTGGCGCGAGGGCCCCTCTGAGCATTCGTCGGATCCCACCCTGAGTGGTGACCTGGGTGGTTGCATTGCCATGCTCCCTGGCCGGCAGCGCGTCGCCCTCTGGCTGCGCTTCGGTGCCGACCTACCCTTCCCTGAGATTGGCCGAGTCATGGGCATTAGCGAACGAGCTGCGATCCAGCTCGTCTGGCGCGCCCGCCAGGCACTGCGCCGGACGCTGGTAGGCATCGGGGAGAGCGCGCCATGAGGGACAGCCACGACCGGATCGACCAGCAGCTCCGAGACCACTACCGTCGCACCGACACCGAGGATCCCGAAGAGCTCCGTCGACTTGGAAGACCATACCCGGCAGATGGAAGTGCTCCGAAGGGTCGAGGCCCTCGGATGCGCCGCTCACTCATTGCCGCCGTGGTCGTCGTCGTTGTGGCGGTGGCGACCGCTGTTCCGCTCACGGTAGCGCTGACCCAGCGTCACGCTGCGCCCGCTTCCGGGCNNCACGCCGCCACCCTCGACCCCTCGCAGGATACGGCCGGGGACCCCAACGTCGCGGAGGTCAGCGCGCCGTTTCCGTACGACGGTTGGTACGTCGCGGTGGCGGCCTTCGGCTTCGATCCGAACGGGCAACCGGTGCAGGTGCTCTCCTACGCGGGCGGATCGTGGACGGTCGTGGCCGCGCTGGCCCCTCCGGATGATCCGGGCACGGGCGTCCAGTCTGACTCCCTCAACCTCGCCGGCTCCACCGACGACACCGCGGACATCTCGGTGGGCTACGCGACGGGGAGCGCTCCGGACTTCCTGATCCCGTTCGNNATCCCCGCTTCGACGGCGGCACGCTGGTCTCCGACAACAACTGCGCGGCCACTGTCCCCCAGGACCAGCGCGTGACGTCGACCTGGACCTACGACCCGTCCTCGGGCGACTTCACCGCCACCGAGCAGCCCGGCTGGCCCAGCAACCCCTGACAGGCTGTTGATCTTCGCTCCCGGTGGAACGAGGAAGGGCTGAGGGGTCGCCCGGTCTCTCCTACCCTGACGGCGTCGCGACCAGCAGGGGACTGACGTAGTCGAGGAATCCCGCGACGTTCCCGGTCATGTTGCCGGTGATCTGCCCCCCGCAGTCGTAGGCGTTGAGCGTCGTCGATCCCTTGCCGCCGCTCCTCACCAGGACGATCGTGTACTCGGTCCCGCCGGCGCAGCCATCGCTGCTCGTGGTGGTGCCACTCAGGCCGATGCCGTCCGACGACATCGCCTTCCGGAAGGTCGCCAGGGATGTCGCGGAGGTGAGCACCGCCTGTGCCGACCCGTAGGGGGGCGGGAGGGCCTGTGAGGAGCTCATCTGGACCTGGGTGAGGTTGCTCGTGTCGACCGGGCTGCCGCACCCGGCGATGGTGGCGGCTGCGACCAGGCAGAGCGGGAGCACCGAGGCCCATCGCGGCATGATGGCCGAGACGATACTCCCGCCATCCGCGCCACCGGGCGTGGTGCCGTCGCGTGGGGCACGGGGCTGCTCGACGGCCGTCCTGTCGGGCACGCCCGCCCCGCGCGGGCAAGAATGGAGGCCATGACAATCGAGCCCTGGCTGGGCGACATCACCACCCTGGAGGTGGACGCGGTGGTCAATGCGGCCAATTCGTCCCTCCTCGGAGGGGGTGGGGTCGACGGCGCCATCCACCGAGCCGCCGGCCCCGGCCTGCTCCAGGAGTGCCGCTTCCTCGGTGGCTGCGCCACAGGCGATGCCAAGCTCACCCGCGGGCACCGGCTGGCCGCCCGGTGGGTCGTTCACACGGTCGGCCCGGTCTGGCGGGGAGGCGAGGCTGGGGAGGATGCGGCCCTCGCCTCCTGCTACCGGCGCTCCCTCGAGGTGGCGGCCGGCGCCGGAGCCCGGTCGATCGCCTTTCCGGCCATCTCGACGGGCGTCTTCGGCTTCCCCGCGAGCCGGGCCGCGGACATCGCCGTGCGGACTGTGAGCGCGGCGGACCCGGCCGTATGGGACCGCGTTGTGCTCGTCGCCTTCGATCGTGGCACGTCTGAGCTGTATGGCGGACTGCTGAGGGACCCGCGCTGACCCGGCATCCGCCGCGTCAGGGAGCGAGCGTCGGCAGGGTGGAACCCGCGAGAAGGGTGTCGCAGAGCACTTTCGTCTCCGCATCGCTGCTGCCCTTGGCGGTGTAGATGCGAGCGGTGATGGCGCCCCCGCCCAGGGTCACGTGGCACTCCGGGACGGACTCGTATCCACCGGCAGGAATGGTGGTTATCGCGACCCAGCCCGCGTCCCCCTCCAGGCTGCTGCAGAGCGACTTCCCCGACGTCGTGTCGGCGCCGGCGACGGTGAGGTAGGCAGCGAGGGTGCCGGTGATCGTGCCGGATGCCCCGCAGATGAATGTCTGGTCCGGGTTGGCGGAGGTGTCACCGGCCCCGCCGCTGACACCGGCCACGGTTGTCGCCGTCGCGGTCGCGGCTGGCGAGGTGGCGGCGGGTGTCGTGGTGGCGGTCGGAGACGCGGTGGCGGTCGGAGCCGCCGTGGCCGGCGCGGTGACGGAGGTCGAGGTACTCCCGCACCCGGCCGCGGCAAGGGCCGCCACTCCGAACATCCACGATGCGATGAGACGACGCGTCCGACCCACGAAAAGCCCTCCCAGTCTGAGGATCACCGGTCCCCTCGGTTTCCACAACGCGGCGAACAGCCACCCGCCCCGAAGCAGCAGGCGCCAAGGCTAGCATTCGCCTTCCTCGACGCACACGGAGCTGATCGCGCCGGACGGCTGGCGGCGGGCGGGGGGTCGGCCCCCGGGGCTGGGAGGCCCCTGCGGTCGTGGAGAGCGCCGTCTGACGCGTTTGATGGTGTCGTGGCGTGCCGAATGCGTTGCGAGCGCAAGATGGAGTTCCAGAGAGCCGGCCAGCTGGCGACGCATCCCCATGATCCGAACTGAGGACTTCCGCCACCTCGCGCTCCAGGAGCAGGCACGGTGCTCGTTTCAGACCGCGATGGGCATGTTCGTCGCGAGGTAGCGTCCCTGGACGCTAACGCTGCAGGTGGCGGGCGTCCACCCTCAGTTGCTCCGCGCCGTGGTCGTGTAAGGCGAGAGTCGCCGGTGCCCTGCAACCTTGAGGGCCGCTGCGCGCGCAGCGATGGTCGCCGCCTCTTCGGCGTCACTTCCCGCAAGGACGCCAAACAGCAGGCCGGCGGTGGCGGCGTCGCCGGCGCCCGTCGTGGCGAGGGGGCCACTGGCGGACGCAGGCAGGTAGAGCTCCCGGTCCGCCCACGCTTCGGTGCGCTCAGATAGACAGCGGCCGGCGTGCGACAGGCGATCTTGACCTGCGGTGAAGAGGTGCATCCCCTGTTCCCCATTGGTCAACAGGACCACGGCGGAGCCCAGCCCGAGCAGGAACAGCCCCAGTTCCCGCGCTTCTGAGACTGACTTCGGCCTTGCGACACCCAATGCGCTGACCAGGTCGTCCACGCTGGGGGAGAGGACGTCAACCAATGGGGCTGTCCGTTGGAGCAGGAGCCGCCAGTCGACCTGCGCCGCGGGCGACCCCGGCGTCACATAGGAAAGGTCGAGCGACGTCGTGGTCCCTGCCTGGCGCACCCGGGCCAGGAGGTCGTGAAGGCGACTGCCACAGTCAGCGTACAGGAGCGGTAGCAGCGCCGGGTAGCCAAGATGCACCAGATCGACCGCGTCCGGCTGCACTCTGGTCCCGTCGAAGGAGGCATTGGCACCCACGTGGTGCCAGAAGGACCTATCGGTCCCAGGGGGCTCGAAGACCAGCGAGTACGAGGTCGTCAAGCCCGCGACTTGCCGGATGCCTCGACAGTCGGCGCCAACCGTCAAGAGGGCACGGGCGACGGTCGATCCCAGCTCGTCATCACCCAGGTCAGCGACCAGGAGCACGTGCGCCCCGAGCGCCGCCAGATCGCCCCCCGTGTTGGCCACTGAGCCCCCAGGCCGGATATCGAGCGGGCCCACCTCGACTATTGCGCCAGGGACAATGCGCTCATCGCCGCCGAGTTTCGGTCGCAGGTCGGCGCAGATGTGCCCCGCGACTGTGGCACGCCACATCTTTGTCCGCCGCGCCTAGAGACGCCGCTCCGGCGGCTCCGGCGCCGGCGAGAGGCTGACCCCCGCGGTGCCCTCGTACGCCGGGTCCCACATGTTCGCGTCCACCGCGGCATCGATCTCCTCGTCTGCCACCAGACGTCCCAGCCCCCGGTCGCGGGCCTCGCGCGCGACGGCGATGCCGATCCGGCGCGAGACCGCTCGCAGGTCGGTGAGCGCCGGGTAGAGCGCGCCCTGGGCGAGGCGCTCGGGGGTCACCATCTCGGCGAGCGTGGATGCGGCCGCCAGGAACATGCCGTCGGTGAGCTCGCGGGCGTGTGCCACCATGGCGCCCAGCCCCACCCCGGGGAAGACGAAGACGTTGTTGGCCTGCGCGATGAGGTGCTGCCGGCCCNNGGATTGGAGAGCACCAGGACCACGGGGCGTCGGGTGCGCGCGGCCAGCTCGCGGATCGCGGCCTGGGTGAAGGCGCCGGCCTGTCCGCTGGTGCCCACCAGCACGGTGGGCGCCACCTGGCGGATCACCATCTCCAGGTCGCCGGAGGGGCCGGGGTCGAGCCCGAGCCGCGCCAGCTCCTCGCGGGACAGCGCGAAGGGGAGCTTGTCGTCCTCGACGTGGTCGCGCCCCTCGAAGATCAGGCCGCGCGAGTCGATCATCACCACGGCGCGCCGCACCGTCTCCTCGGACGCACCGGATTGCCGCATGGCCGCCTGGAGCAGCCGGGCGATGCCGACGCCCGCGGCGCCGGCTCCGACGAACAGCGTCCGCTGGTCGCACAGCGTCCCCCCGGTCTCGCCCAGCGCCGCCAGGATGCCCCCCAGCACCACCGCAGAGGTCCCTTGCATGTCGTCGTTGAAGCTGGGTATCCGCTGCCGGTACCGGTCCAGGAGCCGGATGGCGTTGTGCTGCTTGAAGTCTTCCCACTGCAGCAGCGCGTGAGGGAAGACGTCTTCCACGGCCTGCACAAAGGCCTCGATGAAGTGGTCGTAGGCGGCGCCTCGCAGCCGCGGCTTGGGGTAGCCGAGGTACAGCTCATCGCCCAGGAGATCGGCGTTGTCGGTTCCACAGTCCAGCGAGACGGCCAGCGTGAGCGTGGGACGGATGCCGGCTCCGGCGGTGTATAGCGCCAGCTTCCCGACCGGGATGCCCATGCCCCCCGCGCCCTGGTCGCCGAGGCCGAGGATGCGTTCGTTGTCGGTGGCCACGATCAGGCGAACGCCGGGCCGGCCTGCGTTGCGCAGCAGCTCTGGGATGCGGTCAATGTCGTCGGGGGTGATCCACAGTCCCTGGGGGCGCCGCAGCAGGTGGCTGAAGGCCCGGCACGCGTAGCCCACGGTGGGCGTGTAGACGATCGGGGCCAGCTCCTCGAGATGGTCGATGAGCATGCGGTAGTAGAGGATCTCGTTGCGATCGTGGAGCGCGGTCAGGCCGATGTAGCGCTCCAGGTCGTCCCCCTTGCGTCGGAGGTGCTCGAACTCCAGGTCCACCTGCTGGCGGATGGTCAGCGCCCGCCAGGGGAGCAGCCCGCGCAGGCCGTGGTCGGCTCGCTCCTGCTCGGTGAAGGCGGCGTCCTTGTTGAGCTGCGGGTTGGCCAGCAACTCCTGCCCCCGGGGCGGATCGGAGGGTACCGGGTGCTGGGCCGGCACCGATCTGTTCGGGGCGTTAACCACGCTCTTCATCCACCGTGCGCGGTCGGGGGAGGAGCCCTCCGGCGTGCCCACACCTTGTCACCCTGCCCGCGGTCGCCGACACGGCCGGATGGCTCGGATTCCTCAGGCCGTTCGGCGGATGGCGGCCCGCCGGAAGGAGGCTGCGCCGCCCCGGCCGAGCCCGGCGCTTTGCGGAACCTCCGAAGAGCCGCGATCAGGATCACCGTGGCAGCGGACGAGCAGGGCGAGTAGGCTCTGGCCTGGGGGACTGGCAGTGCAGATCGACAGCTTCTCCTTCGGTTCCGTCCGGATCGACGGGCACACCTACCGCCACGACGTGGTCATTGACCGCGGCCAGGTACGGGAGCGCCGGAAGGGCGCGTCCAAGCGCCATCGCGAGAGCTATGGCCACACGCCGCTGTCAGCGGAGGAGGAGATCCCGTGGAGCTGCCGGAGGCTGGTGATCGGGACCGGGGCCGCCGGAGCGCTGCCGGTGATGGAGGCGGTGAGGGCTGAGGCCCGTCGCCGCCGTGTGGATCTGGTGACGGTGCCGACCGAGCAGGCCGTCGACCTTCTCGCCGGCAACCGCAAGGACACCAACGCCATCCTTCACGTCACCTGCTGAGCGCCTGTGCTCAGGCGCGTTTCCCCTGGCGGAGGGAGAGGGATTCGAACCCCCGAGGGCTTGGCGGCCCCTGCGGTTTTCAAGAGCGGCGGGTATGGGATAGGGGTAGTTGTCGCTGCATAATGCGTGCCTTCTTCAAGCCGGCCGCGGTGCGGACGCGCTGGTTTGCCGGATCAGAAGAGCGGGGCGATCAACTTTGCCGCCTCCTCCAGGCAGTTGACGTCCTCCGCGGTGAAGGCGTCGGGAACATCGCTGTCGATATCGATCTGCCCCACGACTCGGCCGTCGCGGTGGACCGGGACGACGCACTCGGAGCGCGTCTCCAGGCTGCAGGAGATGTAGTCGGGATCACCGGCGATGTCGGCGACCACCTGGCTCACACCGCTGGCCACGGCGCGTCCGCAGACGCCCTCGCCGACCCGGATCCGGGTGTGCTCGGTCGGCCGTCCGCTGAAGGCACGAAGCACCAGGGTGTCACCCTCCACGCCGTAGAGATAGACGGAGGTGTGGCGGGAGGAGGCCTGGCGAACGGCTCGAGCGGCGCGCTCCAAGCCGGTGGTGCCCCGAGGGAGGTCGCGCAGGAGTTCCCAGGCGGTGTCGGTCATCCCCGCACCTAACCGGGCGGAATCTCGGAAGCGGTTGGCGGTGCCAGCGCCCAGCGCACCTCGTCGACCAACCGGTCGACCATCGCCTCGTCGGTGGCCCAGGAGCAGACCAGCCGGATCAATGTGCCGCGCTCGCCGCGTGACCAGACATGGAAGCGGACGGCCGCGGCCAGTCGGCCGACCGCGTCGCCGGGGAGCTCGACGAAGACCTGGTTGGCCTCGGCCGCGCGGAGGGTCACCCCGCAATTGCTGAGCCCGCGCACCAGGCGCGCCGCGGCGGCGTTGGCCTGGGCCCCCAGGCGGTACCAGAGGTCGTCGCCGTCGAAAAGGCGGGCAAACTGGATGCCCAGAAGCCGTCCCTTGGCGAGCAGCGCACCGCGCTGCTTCATGTGGTATCGAAAGTCGCGCCGCAGCTCGTCGCTGACCAGGACCACGGCCTCTCCGCACAGCGCCCCGTTCTTAGTCCCCCCGGCAAAGAAGGCGTCGACTCCGCATGCCGCGATCAGGTCCAGCCGGGCTCCGAGCGCCGCCAGCGCCGGCGCGAGCCGGGCGCCGTCGAGGTACACCCAGAGCCCGCGAGCATGGGCGTGGGCGCAGAGGGCCCCGAGCTCCTCGCCGGTGTAGACGCCGCCCGCCTCGGTGGCCTGAGCGAGGAAGATCCCGGCCGGTCGCACGCTGTGCTCATCCTCGTGCTGGGCCAGCGCCTGGTCGACGAGGCCGGGGTCGAGCTTGCCGGTGGGCGTGGGGATCTGCACGATCCGGTGGCCGGTGGCCTCGACGGCGCCCGTCTCGTGGACGTTGATGTGGGCGGTCTCGGCAGCGACCACACCCTCGTGGGAGCGCAGGAAGGCGCCAAGGCAGGTGAGGTTGGTCTGGGTGCCGCCCACCAGCAGGTGCACCTCGCAGTCTCGCCCGACCTGGGCGGCGATCCGCGCGGCCGCGAGCCGCGAGTACCGATCCTCCCCGTAGCCGANNGAGTAGTCGTCGAGGAACATCAGCATGCCGCGTATGGTCGCAGCCCATGGCGCGGCCCCGCCGGGCCCGGTCGGTGGGTTCGGGTCGTGGCGGTTCCGCCAAACGTCACCCGTCAGCGCGGCGGCGGACCGGATGGGCATCAGCCATGGGCAAGGGTTGAACGCGTCGAGCGTTCTTGAGTGCTCAGACGGCCGTGGCCGTGGGCAATCGAGAACGCCCGGGTGCTGGAAGGCTACTTGGCGGAGGGAGAGGGATTCGAACCCCCGAGGGCTTGGCGGCCCTTGCGGTTTTCAAGACCGCTCCGATCAACCACTCCGGCATCCCTCCGTGCGCTGGGAATAGTGTCCCATGCGGCTGGCCGGGCAGCCGGGCCGGCGCCAGCTCAGCTCGCCTCCAGCCCCTCCAGCTGGGTCGCGTGGTGCTCGAGGTGGCCGATGAGCAGCTCCTCGATGAGCTGATGGATGGTCATCATGCCCCGGGTGGGGTGGACACCCTTCGTCTGCCAGGCGCGGCCGGAGATGTCGCCGAGAAAGGCTCGGAGGTCGTTGAGGTCCTCCTTCTCGTCATGCCAGAGCGCGTTGGGCCCCTGGTGCCGGTCGCGCTCCATTGCGGCGATGTGGTCGGCGCTTGCCCGGGCGCGGCCAAAGGGGACCGGGTCGGGCGAGTCCGCGGCCAGCACCCGCTCCGCCTGGGAGATCCAGTAGGGGACGAAGTCGGCCAGGTGGGCCCAGATCTGCCCGGCGTCCCAGCTCTCCCCGGTGGTCGGGTCGGGGTCGGTGCGGCCGTCCAGCCGTCTCCGGGAGAGGTCGCGCAGTCGAACCTCGACTGCGGCCAGACGCCGCAGGAAGTCGGCTGTCGGGTCGTGGGAGGTGGAGTTCACAGGTTTGCGGTGGGGTGGCGAGAGACCGTTCCCGGCGGGTGAGACGGGGGGCGGACTCCCGTGGTGCGGATGAGGCGGTCGCGAGATTGTGGATTCTGAACGATCTCGCGCTGATGTCGCAGCGACGGACCCTATACTTGCGGCACGCGGGGAGGTGGCTGAGCGGCCGAAAGCGCCCGCCTGCTAAGCGGGTGAGGGGTGTTAAGCTCCTCCGAGGGTTCGAATCCCTCCCTTCCCGCCACCGCGATGCCGCCACCGCCGTGATGCGGTTGCTGGGGCTCTCATGAGGGTCCTCTTCCCGGGGCATCCTGACGGCGGCCACGTGCGCTCTCGTGGCCTGTGGCCCAACCGGCCATCCGGCCTGTCGCTGGCCCGCGAGCCGATCGCCATCGACGAGGCCGACTCCGGCGGTTATGCTGCGCGCATGACGGTGGTGGGGGCCGACCTTCCGCCCTCGGCCGCGCCGGCGGCAGCATGGCGCCGGCCGCCGCGGTCCGCGCCGGAGGGACGGCGCGCGAGCTCTGGGCGTAGCCTCGCCATCCTCGGCGTCCTCTTCTTCTTCTACCTCTACTCGATGGCCGGGGGGCTGCTGGCATCGGGACCGGGCATCCCCCCCTGGTCGACCGCCCTGCCCTGCCTCGTCATCTGCGCCGTTGGGGTTGGGTACGGGCTTGCGGTCATCGCCACCGCCGGCCGGCCGCGGGTCAGGCTGATGATGCGCGACTGGGGACTGGGCGGAAGTCCCGCCGCCCGGGTGTGGCTCGGCCTGGCCTACGTGCTCCCCCTCGCCGGGTCCTTCGTGGCAGGCTGGGTGCTCCGTCCAGCCGGCCCGCTCTCAGCGGTCGCGACCACCCAGTGGTCCTCTCTCGTCGGGCTGCTCGCCCCGCTTGCGTTCGTCCTCTGCCTGATCCTCGCCCGCGTCACCTCGCTCCGGGCGGTCAAGAACGCCATCTTCGACGGTCGAGCCCCCTCCTTCACGGTCTCGAGCGATTGGGCCTGGTGGTGGGACGGCCAGGAATGGACAAACGTGGCAGACGCCGCCCCCGAGAGCGCCCTCCGCTCGCCGGACACCAACTACTGGTGGACGGGGCAGGATTGGCTTCCGCTGCCGCCTCGACCCTGACGATCCTGACGATCGCCGTCGGCCCTCTCGGCGCGGGGCCGGCCGCCGTCGTTGACTCGCCGCCCGCGGACGTACTCCTGCTCCTCCCGAGCTACCGAACCGGCTGCTGTTAGGCTTTCCCGCGTGGCCTCGGGACCGACGTTGCCGTACCCCGGCTGGGGCGAGAACACCGTCACGGTGCCTGCCCGGTACTTCGAGGAGGGGCGCCTGCCCGGGGTCTGCGTGGTGACGGGAGCGCCGGCCACCTCGAATGTCCGCCGCCACTTCAGCACGACGCCAGGCTGGGTGGGGTGCCTGTTCTTTGTCAACTTCTTTGCCTGGCTGATCGCGATCGTTGCGACGCGTCGCAGTGCGATGGGCGACCTTCCCGTCTGCACGGCGGTGGCCGAACGGATGCGACGGGAGCACGTTGACGTGGTCCGACTGGCCATCGTGGGGCTCGTCGCGTTGATCGCGATCATCCCGGCGGCGATGTCTCTCTCGTCGTCGCCGGTGGCGCCATTCGTTTGCCTGGCGCTGGTGGCCATGGGTGTGGTCGCGCTCATCGGCTCCGCGATCGCCGGCCACAGGGAGGCGACGACCCTCGGCATTCAGGGGCGGGTCGTGCAGGACGGCTTCGGCGAGCGGTGGGTGCAGCTGCGCGGCGTCCATCCCGCCTTCTCTCAAGCCCTGGCGGCGCGGCTCGGTCGTTGACGGGGTTGTTCACCGGTCCAGGTCAGAGCACCTTGGAGAGGAAGTCCTTGGTGCGCTGCTGCTGCGGGTTGCCGATCACGTCCCGTGGGTTGCCCGCCTCCACGATCATCCCGCTGTCCATGAAGACCAGGGAGTCGCCGACCTCGCGGGCGAAACCCATCTCGTGGGTGACCACGATCATGGTCATCCCCTCGTGGGCGAGATCGCGCATGACGTTGAGCACGTCGCCGACCAGCTCCGGGTCGAGCGCCGAGGTGGGCTCGTCGAAGAGCATCAGCTTGGGCTGCATGGCCAGCGCCCGGGCGATCGCCACGCGCTGCTGCTGACCCCCGGAGAGCTGGCGCGGGTGGGCATCCAGCTTGTCCCCCAGGCCGACCCGGTCGAGGAGCGCCCGACCGCGTTCTGTCGCCGCCGTCACCTGCTCCTTCTTGACCCTGGCGGGGGCCTCGATGACGTTCTCCAGGGCGGTCATGTGGGGGAAGAGGTTGAACCCCTGGAAGACCATCCCGATCTCGGAGCGCTTGCGGCAGACCTCACGGTCGGGCAGCTCGTGGAGGCGGCCGCCGCGTTCCTGGTAGCCGACCAGCTCGCCGTCGACCCACAGCCGCCCGGCGTCGATCTTCTCCAGGTGGTTGATGCAGCGGAGGAAGGTGCTCTTGCCTGAGCCCGAGGGCCCGATGATGCACATGACCTCGCGGGGTGCGACCTCGATGTCGATGCCCCGGAGCACCTCGTTGCGGCCGAAGCTCTTGTGCACGGACTCGGCGCGAACCATGGGGGTGGCCATCAGCTCACATTCCCGAGTGAGGCGGGGCGGGCGGGAGCCAGGGCTCGCCGTCTGGCTCGGCAGCGCTCCCGAACGGCGGCGCGGCGTGGAACTGGAAGAGCATGCGGCGAAGGCGCTGGATCGGGGTGGGGGGCAGCCCGCGCACCGACCCGCGGGCGAAGTGCCGCTCGATGTAGTACTGGAACACGGTCAGCACCGAGGACATGGCCAGGTACCAGACGCTGGCGACGATGACCAGCTCGATGATGTGGTAGTTGAAGTTGGAGATGTCCTGCTGGACAAAGAACAGCTCGTGCACGGTGGCGATGGAGGCGAGCGACGTCGTCTTGAGCATGGAGATGGTCTCGTTGCCGGTGGGAGGGACGATCACCCGCATCGCCTGGGGGAGCACGATCCGGCGCATCACCTGGGGGCGCCTCATCCCCAGCGCTTGGGCCGCCTCGGTCTGGCCGTGGTCCACCGAGATGATGCCGGCCCGGACGATCTCGGCCATGTAGGCGGCCTCGTTGAGCCCGAGACCGAGGATCGCCGCCAGGAGCGGGGTGATCAGGGTGTTGGTGGAGGCCTGCACCATGACGTGGGTGAAGGGGATGCCGATCGAGAGGTAGGGCAGGATGGTGTTGATGTTCCACCAGAAGAAGATCTGGACCAGCACCGGGGTCCCCCGGAAGAACCAGATGTAGAGCCAGCTCACCCACGACATCACCCGGTTGGGTGAGAGCCGCATCACCGCCAGCAGGATTCCAAGTCCGACACCGAGGACCATGGCGATGGCGGTCAGGTAGAGGGTCACCACGGCCGCCTGGGGGATGCGGGCGTCGAAGAGGTACTGGCCCACCACCGACCAGTGGAGACCTGAGGTCGCGAACGTGTCGACGACCGCCCCCAGAACGATCAGCACCACCACGGCGGAGACCCAGCGCCAGGGATGGCGCAGGGGGACCGCCCTGATCGCCTCGGGACGTGCCCGAGTGGACCCGGGAGGGACGGGTGGGTCCGCGCTGAACTCGGTCACGCGAACCTCACCCTGGGCAGACTCACCGGTCCTCTCCCAGCGCCTTGCGATTCACTCGCCGGCCGGTTGCACGGTGACCTCAGTACGAGGGCACACAGGTCGAGCCGACCGGGTTGTTGTCGTTGACGTCGACGGCCGAGGCGGTGACGGCACCGTCCGAGACCCCGGCGTTCTTGAGGATCGTCCCGTAGAAGCCGTGGTTGATCACGTAGGTGAGGGCGTCCTCGATCGCCTTGTCGAATCCGAGGCTCTTGGCGACGGCGACCCCATACGGGTAGATGCTGCAGGGCTGGCCGCTGATCCTCAGCTTGCCGGGCTCCAGCTTGACCTGGTAGTCGGCGACCGGCTGGTCGGCCCAGCCGTAGTCGGCCCGACCGCTGATCAGGGCGGCGTTGGCGTTGGTCTGGCTGGGGAAGCTCTCCACGTTGATGTCCTGGAGCCCTGCGGCGGTGCAGTGGTCGGTGTCCCCCTTGATCGCGCCACCGCCCGGATGCTGGCCGATGTAGCCGTAGGCGTCCGACTCCTCGACCGTGCCCGATTCGACGGCCACGGACTTGCCGCACATCTGGGAGGCCGCGGTGATCGTCGGCCCGCCCACCCGGACCAGCCAGGACTCACCGGCCTGGTAGTAGGTGATGAAGTCGATCCCGGAGGCCTCGCGGTCCGCGGTGGGCGTGAAGCTGGAGAAGCTGATGGCGTACTTGGGGTTCTTCGCCAGCAGCGCCGGGATGATGTCGTCGAAGGTGACGTCCTGGATGGTGCACGAGACTCCGAGCACCGAGCAGACGTCCTGGGCCAGCTCGAGGTCCCACCCGACCACCTGACCGTTGGCATTCACGTATTCGTTCGGCGCGTACGACGCGTCGGCCGCGATCACGAACGGCTCCAGCTTCTTGACCGCCGCCGGGATCTCGTTGGCGATGCTCGACTGGGTGGCGGGCTGCGGACTCGTCATCACCGGGCTGGTGCTCCCGCAGGCGCTCATCACGATCACGGGAAGGGCCAGGGCGGCGAAGGCGGCGCGCCGGGCGCGGTTGAGGTGGGCGGGTCGAGGGAGAGCGTGCATTTGGTCGCGAATTGTGCGCCCGTGACGTGCCGGGTGTCCATGTGCTTCCTGCACAAGGACCCAGCACCCTGCTCGGGCCCTACCCCTCCCGGGACGCGGCGGCCTCCACCAGCGCCTGAGCCGCGACCTGGAGCGCCGGCCGCTCCACGCTGAAGCAGATGCGGAAGTGGTCGGGCACCCCGAACGCCACCCCCGGCACCACCACCGCCCGGCGCTCCGCCAGCGCCGCGGTGAAGGCCATGGTGTCCTCCCAGGGGCTGCGCACCCAGAGGTAGAGCCCGCCCTGGCACTCCGAGGCCTGGAGGCCGGCGGCCGCCGCGGCGTTGGCGATGATGTCGCGGCGCTCCCGGTAGGGGGTCGCGTTGGCCTCCCAGCTGGGCAGCTCCAGGAGGGCCAGCTGGGCTGTTGCCGGGGCGTTGACGTAGCCGAGGGCCCGCTGGCAGAGGGCCAGCCCCGCCTCGCTCTCCGCACCGGTGAGCGACGGGTGGAGCGCCAGGTAGCCGATCCGCTCGCCGGCCACCCCGAGGTCCTTGGAGAAGGAGCGGCAGAGCACGGTGTGCTCGTAGTGGTGGAAGGGCTCGGTCCGCCGGTGGGGCGGGTAGATGAGCCGGCGGTAGACCTCGTCGACGACGAGCAGCACCGGCCGGCCGCCGCGGCGCCGGTGGGCGTCGAGGAGCGACCCCAGGCCGCGCAGCTCCTCCTCGGTGGCGACGTGGCCGCTCGGGTTGCAGGGGGTGTTGAGGATCAGGGCGCCGGTCGCGTCGTTGAGCGCAGCGGCGACCGCCTCCAGGTCGAGCGAGCCGTCCTCGTCCGAGCCCGCCACCCGCAACCGGTGGCCGCAGACTTCGCTGTAGAGGCGAAACTCGGAGAAGTACGGGGCGATCACCACCACCTCGCTGCCCGCCTCGACGAAGGCCCGGAGCGCCATCGAGATCGCTCCCGCCGCCCCCACCGTGACCGCCACCGACTGGGCGGTCACCCCCGCGACGTCGACGTCCTCGGCGATCCGCTCGCGCAGCTCCGGATAGCCGAGGTTGGGCATGTAGCCGAACCGTCGGGGCCGGATCGCCGCCGCGGCGCGCACGAACGCCTGGCGCACCGCCTCGGTCGCCTCCAGGGGCTGGCCCAGGGAGAGGTCGGCGACCGCGTCCGCGCCGTAGCGCTCCCGCAGCCGCTGCGCCGTCGCCGCGCCGGCGCGCACCCAGCCCCCGGCCTCGATCTCCCCGCGGACCCACGCGGTGACAGCGCCCTCGCCGGGCCCTGCGGTCACGTCGCCAGGCCCTCCCAGCGCACCCCCGCCGAGCCCGCTCCCGTCTCCGGTCTCATGGCTTGGCGCCCGGCCCCCGCGAGCCCCCGTCATGCCAGGAGAAGGGGTAGGCGGTGTCGACCACCTGGCGGGCGACCTGGGTGCGATGGAGGGGGCGGAAGGTCTCGATCATCACCGCCAGCTCGTCGGTCTCGGCGGGGCGGTCCTGCGACGCCTCGAGCGCGCCGGGCTGGGGCCCGTGGGCCAGGCCGCTGACGTGGTGGGTCAGGGAGCCCTGCTGGACGCCCCGGCGGGACGCGTAGTTGCCCTCCACGTAGTAGAGGACCGAGTCGCAATCGAGGTTGGAATGGTGGTAGGGGAGGAGCACCGCCTCCGGGTCCCAGCCCAACTTGCGGGGCACGAACGAGCAGATCACGATGTTGGCGGCCTGGAACGTCTGGTGGGCCGCCGCCGGCAGGTGGAACCGCCCCGCGCGCGGCTCGAAGTCGTGGATGTTGAAGGCGATCGGGTAGACGGTGCCGTCCCATCCCACCACGTCGAAGGGGTGGTGGTCGAGCGAGTAGCAGGACATGCGGCCTGCCCTCTTGAGCCAGAGCTGGGAGGTGCCCTCACCCTGCTCCAGCGCCTCGGGTGCGCGGAGATCCCGCTCGCTGTACGGCGCGCACTCGGTGAGCTGACCGTTGGAGGCCCGGTAGCGGTCCGGGGAGTCGACGGCCCCGGCGACCTCCATGACCAGCACTCGGGTGCTCTCGAGATGGTCGAATTCGACGCGGTACACCGTCCCCCGCGGGATCACCAGGTAGTCGTGGTGGTCGAACCGGAGGCTCCCGAACTGGGTGTGGAGCGTCCCCGAACCGCTGTGGACGAAGAGCACGTCGTCGGCCGAGCCGTCGACGAGGAAGGCCTTCTGCTGCCGCTGCGGGACGAGCAGCCCGATCCGGATGTCGTCGTTGACGAGCAGCCACTGCCGGCCGGTGATGGCGTCGCCATGGGCGGGGAGCCGGAACCCCTGGAGGAGGGCGTGCTGGTGGACCTTCTCGTTCTCCATGGAGATGTCGTCNNTGGGGTGCCCTCGATTGCAAAGCGCTGATGGCGCTTCCGGGGCAGCTCACCCAGGCGCATGTAGGGCCGCACGGCGCAACGGTAGCAGGAGCGGGCGAGCGAGGTGGGGTGTCACGGGCGCTGCGTCACCGGACGTCACCGCCCGGTGTGATCGGGTAGGGTTGAAGGACTCGGCGGCGCTGCCAGGCCGGTGCACGGCGCGCGGTCCTGACGGAGAGCCCAGACGCCGCGTGACAGGAGGATCTCTGCCATGACGCGGATGCACGGTCCGAGGTGCGGGGCCGCCCCCAGCCTGCTGGCGGTCGCGGCGCTCCTCGCGGCGTGCGGAGGCACCACCACTCACCCCACGCCGACCAGCGGCACCGCGATGGCTTCGGCATCGCCCTCGCCCGTCGCGAGCGCCTCGGCGTCTGCGACCGCCTCCCCGTCGACGCCGGCTCCGACGCCGATTGCCGGCTTCGAGGCCGCCTCCGTCACCTTCGTCTCGTCCCAGGACGGCTGGGTGCTCGGGACGGTGGGCGGAAGCCTGGCACTCGCCCGCACCCAGGACGGCGGAACGACCTGGACCAGCGTCACCCCGCCTCCCACCGGTTTCTACACGGGATCCGGAAGCACCGGGGTCTCCGGCATCCGCTTCGCCAACCAGCAGGACGGCTGGGCGTACGGCTACGACCTCTACGCCACCCAGAACGGCGGAGCCAGCTGGACCCAGGTCGCCCTCCCCGGTCTCAACTCTTCCACCGGGGGGACCCCGATCCAGGACCTGGAAACCTCCGATGGCTCGGTCGATGCCGTGATCACGGGGAGCTCCGGATTCGTCATCGACACCGCACCGGACGGGAGCAACGCATGGACATCGTCCCCCACCACCCTCGCCTACGGCGCGGGGCCGGTCCCCGATGCACAGCTGGTTCTCCAGGGCTCCAGCGGTTGGGTGGTCGAGAACGACCGGGTCGTCGCCCGTGGAGCCCGCCTGCAGAGCGGCTCCTGGGCGACCTGGACGCCCCCGTGCACCGCGACGGGCGGCCCCGCCGTCCTTGCCCCATCGAGCGCCGCAAACCTCTTTGCGGTGTGCTCACAGGGAATCTGGGCATCGGGGCCGGTGAGCGTCCGCGCCTATGTCTCCACCACGGCCGGCTCGAGTTTCACCGAGCTGGCGTCCGCCCTGCCGTTCACATCGCCCCAGGTCGGTAGGTACGGCGACAGCCCCCCGGCCGCCGCCAGCCCGAGCACGTCGGTGCTCGCCGTCGGTAACGGTGGGGACATCCTGACGAGTTTCGACGGCGGCTCGACCTGGAGCAACACCTACGCCGGCGCTGGGAGCACCAGCCTCGACTACGTGGGCTTCACCACGTCCAGCGAGGGGGTGGCCATCGAAGCGTCGCCGACCAGCTCCACCGGTCTCCTGGTGATGACCCGCGACGGTGGCCACACCTGGGCGGCGGTCACGATCTGATCGGATCCCCGCCTTCGGGGCCGGCTCCTGGCCCGGGTCAGGCGGCGCCCACCAGGAGGGCGGCGCCGATCGCCCCGCCCAGGTCGCCGAGCGCCGCGACCTTGACCTCGGGGGCTCGATCGGGGAGGAAGAGGTGCGGCTTCATGGCTTCCGCGATCCGGTCGGCGTAGGGCTGGCCGAGCCGGATCCCCAGCCCGCCCCCGATGATCACCGTCCCGATGTCCATCAGGTTGATCGTCGAGGCGATGCCGGTGCCCAGCGCGTCCACGGCGCGGTCGATCAGGTCGTGGGCCATGGCGTCGCCCTCGTCGAGGGCCCGCGCCCAGACGCCACTGGTCAGCCGGGTGCGGCCGAATTGCTTCATGAGCCGGAGGAGCTGGGTCTTCTCGCCACGGTCCGCGCGCTTGCGGGCGGCCGCCTCCATCGCGGCCCGTCCCGCATAGGCCTCGACGCAACCGCGCCGGCCGCAGCCGCAGAGCGCGCCGTCGCGGACCACCACCACGTGTCCGATCTCGCCGGCGGCGCCGCGGCCGACCCAGAGCCGGCCGTCGAGGATCAGGCTGCCGCCCACCCCGGTCCCCCAGGCGACCCCGAGGAAGGAGCGGTGGCCGCGTCCGGCTCCGAGACGCATCTCGGCCCGGTTGGCCACCTGGACGTCGTTGCCGAGGCGGACCGCGCATCCCAACAGACGGCTGAGGCGCTCACCGAGCGGGAAGGTGCCATCCCAACCGGGCAGGTTCCCGGCCTGGGAGACGGTCCCGGCACCGGCGTCGATGCTGCCCGGTGATCCGACGCCCACCCCGGCGAGATGGCGCGGAGCCACCCCGGCCGTCGATGCCGCCTCCCCGAGCGTCTCCGCCATCGCGGTCGTCACCGCTTCCGGACCGCCGTCGACGGGGGTGGGCCGCCGCGCCTCGCCGATCACCCGATGGGTGCGCGTGATGACGACGGCCTGGATCTTGGTGCCGCCGAGGTCGATGCCACCTCGGAGGGAACGATTGTCACGCACCAGGCCAGTCGCCATCGTCACTCCCACTGGGGTGCCGTCGTGAACAGACGTCTCTGAACCATACTGTTCCCGGCCCTGCGGCGGCGGTGGAGCCGGAATCGCAGGTCCCGGGGAGGAAGCCGGACATGCAGCTGGGGATGGTCGGTCTGGGGCGGATGGGCGCCAATCTCGCCCGCCGACTGATGCGGGACGGGCACGACTGCGTCGTCTACGACGTCAACGCGGAGGCTGTCGCCACCCTCAGGGCCGACGGCGCCGTGGCCACCGGTTCGCTCGACGAGTTCGTGGCGGCCCTGACCCCGCCCCGGACGGCCTGGGTCATGGTGCCCGCCGCGCTCACCGGTGACACCATCGACGCGCTCGCCTCGCGGATGAGCGAGGGGGACGTGATCATCGACGGGGGCAACAGCTACTACCGTGACGACATCGAGCGCGCCGAAAAGCTCGCGGCCCTCGGCCTCCACCACGTCGACATCGGGACGAGCGGCGGGGTGCACGGGCTGGAACGGGGATTCTGCCTCATGATCGGCGGCGAGCCTCAGGTCGTCGAACGGCTCGATCCCATCTTCCGCAGCATCGCTCCGGGCGTGGACTCGGCCGCTCGCACGCCCGGTCGGGCGGGGGAGCCGTCGCCGGCCGAGCAGGGCTACCTCCACTGCGGGCCTCATGGCGCCGGACATTTTGTCAAGATGGTCCACAACGGGATCGAGTACGGGCTCATGGCCGCCTACGCCGAGGGGCTCAACATCCTGCACAAGGCGAATGTCGGCCTGACCGAGCAGCAGGCGAGTGCCGAGAGCACGCCGCTCCGGGATCCCCGCTACTACCAGTACGACCTGCCCCTCCCCGAGGTCGCCGAGGTGTGGCGGCGGGGCAGCGTGGTCGCCTCCTGGCTGCTCGACCTCACCGCGGGAGCGCTGCTCCGCTCACCGGAGCTGGCCGACCTGGCGGGCCGGGTGTCCGACTCCGGGGAGGGCCGCTGGACCGCGATCGCCGCCGTCGACGAGGGCGTCCCCGCCCACGTGCTGACCGCCGCCCTCTACGAGCGCTTCAGCTCGCGCGGCGAGGCCGACTTCGCCGACCGCCTGCTGTCGGCGATGCGCCGCGAGTTCGGCGGCCACGTGGAGCTCCCCGCCGGGGGATAGGGGCATCCCGAGACCTGCCCCATCCTCATCCGCGGCCGCTCCGAGGTGAGGGGAGCGCGGCAGGAGAGCGCATCCGGGCGTTCCCCTGCCGCGCAACCGCTGTCAGCGAGGCGTCCCCCCGCTGGCGAGGGTGATCGAGCTGGTGTGCTGCTGGCCCGCGCTGTCGACCCAGCCGAGCTGGACGCTCTCTCCGGGGTGGAGGGTGTCCAGGGCGGTGCTGAGGTCGCTGCTGGAGGTGACCTGGGTGTTGTTGANNCAGCGCGGTGTCGATCGGGATCGCGAATCCCTGGGTGGCGGCGGTCTGGCCGCCGAAGCTGGCCCCGGTCTCGGATCCGGCGGCGTCCATGCCGACCACCTGGCCGGCGGCGTTCACCAGCGGACCGCCCGAGTCACCGGAGACGATGTCGGCGTTGGTCTCGATCATGCCGGTGAGGTTCTCGGAGGAGCCACCGTCGCTCGCGGTGATGGACTGGTCGAGATCGGCGACCGTCCCCGACACCACCGCGGGAATGCCGCCCTTGCCGTATGCGTTGCCGATGGCGACCACGGCCTCGCCGATGGTCAGGCCGTCGGAGTTGCCGAGCGGTGCCACCTTGAGGCTGAGCCCCGAGATGTCATTGATCTTGACCAGGGCCACGTCGTCGGCGGGGTCGTAACCGAGCACGGTGGCCGCGAGCTGCGGGCCGGTGCCGTCGATCTGGACGGTGACGGACTGGGCACCGTCGATGACATGGTTGTTGGTCAGGATGTCGCCCGAGGAGCTGATGATGATTCCCGTGCCCTCGGCGAGGCCGCTCCCG
>PLAX01000159.1:21078-23769 GCA_003135255.1 Candidatus Dormiibacterota bacterium
GTGGTCGAGCTCGGTCGGAGGGCGAAGCCGATACCCGCACCGGTGACCCCGGAGACCAGGGCGATGACGATCGCGACGGCGATCACCACCGGGGCCATGCGCGACGGCTTGGAGGGCGCGGCCGGCGCGTAGCCGGACGGGGACCCGGGAGCCGGCGGGTAGGCGGTGGGCGAACCGTAGGGGGGGTAGCCNNGGAGCGCCGGCGCTGCCCGGGCCCCACTGCGGGCCGCTCCATCCGGGGCCTGCGGCGGGGCCGGCGTCCACCGGCGGCTGATCGCCTCCGCTCGAGGGGTCAGCACCGGGAGTGGGGCTCTCCGGGTCTATCGGGTCGTGGTCGGAGGGTGGGGTCGTGTTGTCGTTCATCAAGGTGACGCTCACTCTACCCCCTGTGTCTTTCCAATCGATGACACCTTCGTGGTGGTTGAAAACCGGCTCAGAGACCGCCGGGGCCGCCTCACCCGAGCTCGAAGATCGCCTCGATCTCGATGGCCGCGCCCATCGGCAGCTCACTCACTCCGACCGCGCTGCGGGCATGGCGGCCGGGTTCGCCGAAGATCTCCACCAGCAGGTCGGAGGCTCCGTTGATGACGGCGGGCTGCTGGTCGAAACCGGGGGCGCTCCGCACCAATCCGACCAGCTTGACCACGCCGGCGAGCGCGTCCACGCCGCCGGCGGCCTCCGCGGCGGTGGCGATGAGGTCGAGGGCGACCTGACGGGCCAGGCCCCGGGCGGTCCCCACGTCGATCTCAGCTCCGACCCGGCCGGCGACGACCGCGCCGTCCCGCTTGGCCAGGTGCCCGGAGAGGTGGAGCAGCTGCCCCGCCCGCCGTGCCGGCACATAGCTGCCCAGCGGAGCGGTCACCCGCGGCAGGGAGATCCCCAGCTCGGCGAGACGCCGGCTGGCGGTCACCGGCTCCGCCGCCGCAGGTAGCCGGCTCGGTCGGCGAAGCGCTGGGGCTCGAAGCCGAAGCCCGCCGCCACCGCCCCGGGCACCGTGATGTTGTGGTGCCCGAGCAGGTCGAGCTGCGCGGGGGTCACCAGCGGGTCGCGCATCACCGCCGCCATCAGTGCGGCCACCGGCCGGATGGCCGGCACGGGGATGTGCACCTTCATCCGTGGGAGGGAGACGACCTGGCGCCGGATGATGTCGACGATCTGCTCGTAGCTGAGGTGGTCCGGCCCTCCGATCGCGAGCACCCGCGGGTCCGGGCCGCGCTCCAGGGCGATGGCGATGCAGCGGGCGACGTCCTGGGCGGCGATGGGCTGGAAGAGGGTGCGGCCGTCACCGGCGATGGGGAGGGGGAAGAAGGGCGGGGTGCGCCGGATCAGCCGAGCCAGCTTGACGAAGAAGCCGTCACCTGGGCCGAACACGAGGCTGGACCGGAGGATGGTGTGGGGGATGCCGCTGATCCTGATCGCCTGCTCGCCCGACCACTTGCTGGCCAGGTACCCGAAGCGCGGGTCGGGATCGGCTCCGAGGGCGCTCAGCTGGACCAGGTGCCCGACCCCGGCTTCCACGGCGGCGCGGGCGACGTTGGCGGCGCCCTGGCGGTTGACCGCGTCGAAGGTCTGTCCGCGCCTCTCGACGATGACGGCCACCAGGTTGACCACGGCGTCGCAGCCGGCAAACGCTGCCGCCAGCCCGGACCCGCTCACGACGTCGGCGGTGACCCGCGTGGCCGCGGGCCCGGCGGCGCCGCTCGCTCGCGCGCCCCGTGAGATCACGACCAGCTCGTGACCCTGCTCGGCCAGGTGCGATGCGAGGTGCGAGCCGACGAAGCCGGTGCCCCCGGTGATGGCGATCCGCATGGCGGCCACAGAGTATGCGACCGGCACGAAATCGCGCCCGCGCCGCGTGCCCGCGCTCAATCGCCGGCGCACCGAGCGGGACGGCTGCGGGGTGACCTGGTACAGTCGTTCTATGAAGTTTCAATCATCTATCGCAAGACTCTCGCCTCACCCCACGCGTCAACGGCTGGGCGTCGCCGCCGGCGTCGCGCTCCTCTGCTCGATCGCTGTCGCAGCCTGCGGCAGCGCGACCTCGGGCTCGTCATCGTCCAGCAGCGCGGCCGGGACCGCGACGTCGACCGCGGCGGTCTCGACGGCGACGGCGACCGCGACCTCGGCCACCACCAGCCTGTCGTGTCCGACGGCCAGCGAGGTCGGCGCCGCCTTGGGCATCACCGTCCCCGCTCCCACCACCATCGGGACGAGCACGGCGGGCGTCTCGTGCAACTATCTGAGCGAGTCTGCCCCCGTCCTCGACGTGGTGGTCAGCATCGTCCACGGCATCGACACGACGTACCTCACCACGGCTGAGGCATCGATGCAGGCCACCGCTGCGAGCGCGGGATTCGCCTTCACCTCCGCGTCCGGGGTGGGGGACAAGGCGTACACCTACTCGTACGCCCCGACTGCCTCCGAGACGGCACTCGGCATCATCGCCGTCAAGGGGACGACCTTCGTGGGCATCGCCTGCACGGGGACCACGAGCACGCTGGCCAAGGTCGAGGCGTACGCGAGCCAGCTCCTCGGATAGGACCGAGCGGGCCCCCGTTGAGGCGGGGACGGCGGAGGCCCGGGGGCGCGTCCCTCGGGCCTCCGACACGCTTGCGGCATCGGCTCTGTCGCCCAGATCGCTGACGTCGCCTCGCCGCGCTTCGCGGGGCGGCTTAGAGCTTGCGCCAATAG
>PLAX01000049.1 GCA_003135255.1 Candidatus Dormiibacterota bacterium
GGGGTGGGCCGGCTCATGAACATCGCGGTCATCGAGGGTCGCCAGACCCGTCCCGACCTCACCGTGGGCATCTGCGGCGAGCACGGCGGTGACCCGGCATCGATCGCCATCTGCGAGAAGCTCAACCTCAATTACGTCTCGTGCTCGCCCTACCGGGTGCCCGTGGCACGGCTCGCCGCCGCCCACGCCCGGCTGGCGACGCGGGATGCGGATCGCTGAGGCTGCCCGGCACGGCAGCCAGGTGACGGTGGCTCGGGGGCGCTCGGCGCCCCCGGGCTTCCCCCCGCCGCGAAGGGTGAGCCTGCCCTCCCGCGCTATCCTCGCTGGGCATGACCGAGCGAGTCCGTATCCAGAAGGTCGCCACCCGCGACGGCCGTCCCGTCAATCTCGACGACGGGCACGTCGTGGAGGGGGACGAGCTGGCCGAACCGACCCCCGGGCAGCCGTACGCCATCCGGCGCTCCGTCGTCGAGCATCGTGACGCCCCCGATGTCTTCGCCACCTCGCCGGTGCGAGCGGTGATCACCGAGAAGGGCGGTGCGATCGTGGTGCTCACCGACAACTCGCGCTACCGGGTCGAGGTTGTCGGCCGCTGACCCGGTGAGCACTGACGCCGTCGCCGAGATCAAGGCCCGGCTCGACATCCTCGATGTGATCGGCGGTTACGTCTCGCTGCACCGCTCGGGCACCCAGCACGTCGGCCTCTGCCCCTTCCACGCGGAGAAGACCCCGAGCTTCTCGGTCAGCCAGCAGCGGCAGGTGTTTCACTGCCACGGCTGCAACGAGGGGGGCGACATCTTCACCTTCATCCAGAGGATCGAGGGGGTCGACTTCCCCCGCGCCCTGGAGATCCTCGCCGAGCGTGCCGGGGTCGAGCTGGAGAAGAGCCCCCGGGCGGCCGCTCGCGGCGCCGCCCGGCGCCGCTCGATCGAGCTCAGCGACCGCGCCGCCAAGTTCTACGAGTACGTGCTCTGGAGCCTGCCCGGCGGGGAGTCGGGACGCCGGCTGCTCGCCGAGCGCGGCGTGGACGAGGCGCTGGCGCGACGTTTCCGGGTCGGCTTCGCTCCCGCCGGCGGTCCGGCCGGGACCGCACTGGTCCGCTACCTGGTGAAGAATGGAGCCAACCTCTCCGAGCTGGTCGAGGCGGGGCTGGCCAGCCGCGGGCGCGACTACTTCCGCAACCGCCTGGTCTTCCCCATCTCGGATGAGCGGGGGCAGGTGCTCGGCTTCGGTGGCCGGGCTCTCGGGGATGCCGTCCCCAAGTACCTCAACACCCCCGAGACCGGCATCTACCACAAGTCGACGGCCCTTTTCGGGCTGGATCAAGCCCGGCAGGGGCTGAAGGAGCGCCGGGCCGCCGTGGTCGTCGAGGGCTACTTCGACGTGCTCGCCGCCCACGCGGCGGGTGTCTCCAACGTGGTCGCCTCGAGCGGCATCGCGCTGACGCGCGAGCAGGTGCGGATCATCGCCCGCCATGCGGACGAGGTCGTGCTGTGCTTCGACGGCGACGCCGCCGGCCGGCGCGCGGCCGCCCGGGCGGTGGAGCCCTGTGCCGCCGAGAAGCTCTCCGGCCGGATCGCGGTGATGCCCTCACCCTACAAGGACCCGGACGAGATGGTGCGGGTCGCGCCGGCCGCCTTTGCGGCACTCATAGCGGCCGCCGCACCCGAGTGGCAGGTGCTGGTGGAGTGGGCGATCGGGGGAGCCGGCACCGGGACCGAGGAACGCCGGGTCGCCGCCGAGCGGGTGGTGACCGTCCTGGCCGGCATCCCCGAGGCGGCCACCCGCGACCTCTACATCCAGGAGGCGGCGCGCCGGCTCGAGCTCTCGGCGTCCGCACTGGCCGCCGACGTCGGGCGCGCGCCGGCCGGAGGGGGGCGGAGCCCGATCCGCCTGAGCGCCCCCCCGCCACCCCCTGCGATCGCGGCCGGCGCCGTGGATGAGGGTTTGGAGGAGGACGATCCGGGGCATGCTCCGCCCTCGTGGGAGGAGTTCCTGGCCACGTATGCCGCCCAGCGGCCCGCGCTCGCGCGGCTGCTGGTCGACGAGATGAGGCTGGACCTCGATGACCTGGCGAGCCCGGCGGTGCGCCGCATCCTCGAGGCTGCGATGGCGGCCCCGCCCGGCGCCGGGCTGCCCCTCCACGCCCTCGGACCGGGCGACCGCCGCCTCGCGGCACGCCTCTCGGTTCACGACCTCCCCGAGCTCCGTGCCGGCGCCGACCCGGTGGCTCTGGAGCGGGCCATGGCGGACTGCGTCCACCGGGTCCGGCTGGTCGCGCTCCGGGATCGCGCCGGGCGCGAGATCCGTGATCTCTTCGCGACTCCCGGCCCGGAGGACCCCAAGCGCGACGAGAACGTCGCGGCCCGGCTCCGTCAGCTGCTCGCCGAGGAGCACGATCCACCCGGCTGATCGCCGCTTCGGGTGGGCTGCCTCCCCAGGGCCCGGCACCGGGGGGACCCCCGGCCGTTGCTACCCTGGGGAGCGCAACGGTGCCCTGACCGGGTCAGGGGCCGGTCCCGAGCCCGGGGTGCGAGGGAGGCATGATGCCGACGAAGACGACGGGAGCCAGGAAGAAGGGGTCGCGGGGGGACGCGGCGCCGCGCAGGACCCCGTCCGCAGCCCCATCCAACTCCAGACCGGCGGCCACCGAGCGGACGGGACCGCAGCGGCGGACGGTGGCCGAGAAGGCCGCCACCCCGCGGTCCCGGAGCAGCCCCTCGCCCGCATCGCGCACCCCTGCTCCGCGGGTCCACTCGCCAGCCTCGAAAGCGTCTGCGGCATCGAGATCCCCCTCCTCCCCGCCGGGGGATGGACGCTCGCGGGCCGCCGCATCCCGCGCGGCCGCCAAGCAGGCCAGGAGCGGTGGCGCGGGTCTCCGAGCGCGCACGTCCCGGACATCCACCCCGAAGGCCGCCATGGGCGCACCGTCGCGCTCCCCCGCAGCCGGGGCTCGTGGCACGGGCAGAACGTCCGTCTCCCGGCCGGGTGCCGCCCCCGCTCCGGCGCGGAAGAGGGTCTCTCCATCCGCCTCGAATCCGGCCACCGGCCGATCCGCCCCGCGCCCGGGCAGCGGCAAGCGCGGCCCGCGGACGCAGGCAGCGGGGTCGCGGCCGTCCGGCTCCACCACGCGCAAGCCCACGTCCACCAGCCGCAAGCCCGGCTCGCGGACGTCCGGCTCCACCACGCGCAAGGCGGCTTCCACCAGCCGCAAGCCCGGCTCGCGGACGTCCGTGTCCGCCACGCGCAAGGCGGCTTCCCGAGGACCGGCGTCCGTTGCCCGGAGGTCCGGCTCGCAGTCCTCCCCCTCCACCACCGGCAGGCCCGCTTCCGGAACGACCATCTCCACCGCGCGGAAGCCAGGCTCCCGGCCCTCCCCCACCCGCAAGCCTGGCTCGCGGCCCTCCGCGCCCACCACCCACAAGCCCGGGTCACGGCACTCTGCCGCGACGGATCGGAATCCGGCTTCCCGGGCGCCTGTCTCCGCCACCCGGGGGCCCGGCTCGCGGCCCTTCGTGTCCAGCAGCCGCGGGCCCGCCTCCGCCTCGGTCAAGCCCGCCCCCGGCCCTCGCAAGCCGTCTCGGCAGCCCTCGGGCCCCCGCGCAGTCCCGGGGCGGGCTCCCTCGCGCCGCCCCGCCGGCGGACCTCACCGGGTCCCGCCGGTGACTTCTGTGCAGCGCACGTCTGAAAAGGCACCGAAACAGGCACAATCAGGGATGTCGCCCGTGGCCTCGCGCCTCGCGGCACCTGCTGCCGCGGATCCGCCCGCGGTGAAGGCAGGGGTCCGGGCCCCGGCCCCCGTTCGTCCGGGGGGTGACGACCATCCGCCTCCAATCCCTGACGCGGCGGCACCACGAGACCGGGCAGGTGCCGCGATGAGCCCAACCCCGAACCCCGCCGCCGACCCCGAGGCGACACCGTCCGACGTCCAATCCGCCCCAATGCCATCGGTGAAGAAGACCTCAGCAGTGACAACTTCCGCGAAGCCCTCCGACGACTCCATCAACCCGGCTCCCGCAAGGGCGGGCGTGCTGCCACAACCAAGCCCTTCCCGCGCCGCAGCCAGCGGCCCGTCGGCCACGGGGGTGCTCGCCCCCGACCCGCTGGTGGTGGCGGCCGAGGGGCTCATCGTACGTGGCAAGGAGGCCGGCTACCTCACCCCCGATGACGTGCTCGCCGCCTTCCCCGAGATCGATGTCGAGCCCGATCACCTGGAGCGCATATTCCACGCCTTCCGCGAGATGGGGATCGAGGTCACCGACGGCGACAAGGACTTCGAGGTGGTCGAAGACGACGAGGAGCTGGTGGCCACCGCCGAGGCCATCGACTCGGTGTCGCTCGACGACCCGGTGCGGATGTACCTCAAGGAGATCGGCCGCGTGGCACTCCTCCGCGCAGAGCAGGAGGTCGCCTACGCGCAGCTCATCGAGCAGGGCGACGCGGCCGCCAAGACCGCCCTCACCGAGGCCAACCTGCGACTTGTGGTCAGCAT
>PLAX01000174.1 GCA_003135255.1 Candidatus Dormiibacterota bacterium
CGAAGGTCTGGGCCGGGTCGATGGTGTTGCCGAGCCGCTTGGACATCTTGCGGCCGTCCTTGTCGAGGACCAGCCCGGTGCAGATCACGTTGCGGTACGCCGGCTTGTCGAAGAGGAGGGTGCTCTCGGCGAGCAGGGAGAAGAACCAGCCCCGGGTCTGATCCATCGCCTCGCAGATGAAGTCGGCCGGGTGGCGCCGGGTGAAGAGGTCCTGGTTCTCGAAGGGGTAGTGGTGCTGCGCGTAGGGCATGGCGCCGCTGTCGTACCAGCAGTCGATCACGTCGGGTACCCGGTGCATGGTGCCACCGCACCTCTCACAGGGGAGGACGACCTCGTCGATGTGCGGCTTGTGCAGGTCGTCCTGGGCGGTCATGCCCAGCTCGGCGGCGCTCCCGACGCAGCGGCGGTTGTCACACTCCGCGCAGATCCAGATCGGCAGCGGCGTCCCCCAGTAGCGGCTCCGGGAGAGGTTCCAGTCGACGAGATTCTCCAGCCAGTTGCCCATCCGGCCGTCGCGGACGTGGGCGGGCTGCCAGTCGACGCTCCGGTTGTTCTCGATGAGGCGCTCCTTGACCGCGGTGGTCCGGATGAACCATGAGGTCAGCGCGTAGTAGATGAGCGGGGTGTCGCAGCGCCAGCAGAAGGGATAGGAGTGGCGTACCTGGCCCGCCTTGTAGAGACGCCCCTCCGCCTCGAGGTCGGCGATGATCCTGGCGTCGGCGTCCTTCACGAAGATGCCGCGATAGCGGGTCTGACCGTCCAGGAAGCGGCCGTCCAGCCCCACCACGTGGCGGACGGCGACCCCCTCCCGCAGGCAGAGCTCCAGGTCCGCCTCGCCGTAGGCGGCGGCGGTGTGGACGATCCCCGTCCCCTCCTCCATCGAGACCAGCTCGGGGGCTGAGAGCACCAGGAACGCCTTGCCCTCGGGGAGCAGGTCGGTGAAGAGGGGCTCGTAGGTTCGCCCGACCAGGTCGCTGCCCTTGATCTCGGCGGTGATCTGGTAGTCGCCGTCCAGGACGTCCAGCCGTTCCCGGGCGAGGATCAGCCTCTGCCCCCGGTTCTCCACCTCGACATAGGTGGCGTCCGGGTGGACGGCGACGGCGACGTTGCCGGGCAGCGTCCAGGGGGTGGTGGTCCAGGCGAGCAGCGAGAGGTCCTCGGAGCCGGTGAGGCGGAACTTCACGAAGACGGAGGGGTCCGCGACATCGTCCTGATATCCCTGGGAGAGCTCGTGGGAGGAGAGCGAGGTCTGGCACCGGGGGCAGTAGGGGGCGACCTTGTAGCCCTGGTAGAGGAGGTCGCGATCCCAGAGCTGCTGGAGGCTCCACCACACCGACTCGATGTAGGTCCCGTCGCAGGTGCGGTAGGGGTGCTCCATGTCGAGCCAGAAGCCGAGGCGGTCGGTCATCGCCTCCCACTCGTCGATGTACCTCTCCACCGACTGGCGGCAGAGCTCATTGAACCGGGCGACGCCGAACTCCTCGATCTGGCGCTTGCCGCTGATCTTCAGGGACTTCTCCACCTCCAGCTCCACCGGGAGCCCGTGGGTGTCCCAGCCCCCCTTGCGGGCGACCGCGTACCCGCGCATCGACATGTAGCGGGGGAAGAGGTCCTTGAAGGAGCGGTTCACGACGTGGTGGATGCCGGGCTTGCCGTTGGCCGTCGGCGGGCCTTCGTAGAAGACGTAGGGCTTCCCGTCCTTGCGCAGCTCGAGGCTGCGCCGGAAGACGTCGGTGGCCNNCCGCCACCTCGAAGTCGTCGCTCATCCCCATCGACAGCTCGGGGAGCTCCAGCCCCAGCTCGCTCTGGAGCCGGTCGCGCAGCTCGCGGAGGCTGCGGAAGCACTGCCGGGCGGCGACCGGGTCGCCGAAGGGGGCGATGGTCATGAGCCCGGCCAACCTCAGACCGGGCTGCCCGGCCACCGCCCGCAGGAGCGGCGCGACGTCCGCGGGGGGGACCCCACTCCTCGCCGCGATGCCGGTGAAGTCCACCTCGNNCTCCGAGTCGAGGGAGTGCACGGTGTCGAAGAGCTGGGCGGCGAGCGCGGCCTTGTTGGTCTGGAGGTGACCGACCAGGTGCCAGCGGAGCCCGGGAGGGACGCCGGCGTGCTTGAGCCGGGCCTCCTGGACCCGGTTCTCGCCGATCTCGGTGACCCCCGCCGCGACCGCCTCCGCGATGCGCTCAGGGGGCACCGTCTTGGTGATGGCGATCAGGCGGACCGAGGCAGGGTCCCTGCCGGCGAGCTCCGCGGCTCCGGCGATCCGGCGGCGCACGGCGGCGAGGCGTTCAGCGATCCCACCCGCGTAGGGGGTGCCCGTGCGGTCACTCATGCCGGCCATCGTAGGCCCCCGTCGCCGGCCGCCCTCATTGGCCGAGCGACGCCGCCAGCGTTTCGGAGGGATGCCAGCCCCTACGGCTCATCCGCGCGCAGCTCCGCCAGCGCCACCGAAGGGAGGGTCGAACCGCGAGGCGCCGCAGGAAGGCCGAGTGTGTCGAGAAGGCCGAGAAGATCGCCGGTCTGCTCGGTGGCCCGGCCCTCAAGGACGAGCTGGTCAAGAACGCCGGGGATGAGGGGGACGATCCGAGCGATCGGGCGACCGTGCGCGGTGACGTCGATCACCTCCCCCTCCTCGACCCGCCGCAGCACTGCGCTCGCCCGCCGGCGGAGTTCGGTTATGCCCACTGCGTTACTCATGAGGGGATTCTCCCTCCGAGCGGTCGGCCGGCTCCCCCGCCACCCGGAAGAGGAGATGGGTGCCGGTCTCGAGCAGCTCGCGCAGCGCCTCCGGCGTGGCCGCGCCTGCATCGGGGAAGCTGGCGAGGACGGCCTCCTCCGCAGCGGGGTCGAGGTCGTCCGCCGCCACCCGCTGGACCACCGCCTCGGCGGCGACCTGGGAGCCCGGCACCGTGAGACGCACCCAGGGGTCCCGATCCCAGCGCAACGCCTTGCGGGAGAAGGCGCTGGTCAGGAGGTACACGACCCCCGAAGGCGCGGTCGCGAAGCTCATGCGCACCGTTCCCATCCTGGCCCCGGCACGCGAGGTGACCAGCACCTCGTCGCGATCGGCCAGGGCGGCCAGGAGCGGCGCGGGCAGGGGGATCAGCGACCCGGGACCGCGGGCGGTGCCTCCTCCGGCGGACAGCCGGCGGGCGGTCACTTGCCCAGGTCGAGAGCCAGCTCCGCTCCCCCGTCCTCCGCCGGGCGCGGCCGGCGGGCCGGCAGCCGCCGGGTCGGGGGAGGATGGGCGAGGAAGTCCTCGATCTCCGCCCTCATCTCGGCCACGTCCTTGAAGGAGCGGTAGACGGAGGCGAAGCGGACGTAGGCGATCTCGTCGATCTCGCGCAGCCGCGCCATCACCATCTCGCCCACCACGCGGGAGGGGACCTCGGCGAGATGCTCGCCGCGCAACTGGTTCTCGACCTCCTCCACCAGGACCCCCAAGCGCTCGGGGGCGATGTCCCGCTTCTTGCTCGCGATGAGCAACCCGCCGAGGAGCTTCTGGTGGCTGAACTCCTCACGCCGGCCGTCCTTCTTGAGCACCCAGACCGGGGTCGCCTCGAAGCGCTCGTAGGTGGTGAAACGCTTACCACAGGACAAACACTCGCGACGTCGCCGGATCCCGGTTTCGGTGTCGCGAGAGTCGACGACCTTGGAGTCGACCGATGAGCAGAAGGGGCACCTCATCGCCCAAAGTCGCGCGCGGGCCGGCCCGCAGGCATCCTCCAGTATTTGCAGTATGTGCCGAAGTTGACGATTACCGACGGTCCCTCAGGAAGGCCGGTATGTCCAGGTCATCGGCGTTACCCGGCAGGGCGTGCCGCTGAG
>PLAX01000157.1 GCA_003135255.1 Candidatus Dormiibacterota bacterium
ACGCCGTGTCGGCGACCCGCGCTGCGGTGGAGGAGGGGATCGTCCCCGGGGGTGGTGTCGTCCTCCTCAATTCGATCGCCGCTCTCGACAAGGTCAAGGCCGAGGGCGATGAGCTGGCCGGCGTCAACATCCTCCGGCGCGCTCTGGAGGAGCCGCTCCGTCAGATCGCCGTCAACGCCGGGCTCGAGGGCTCGGTCGTGGTCGAGAAGGTCAAGGGCCTCCCCAAGGGCCAGGGGCTGGACGCGGCCACCGGAGCCTACGTGGCCATGGTCGCCGCCGGGATCATCGACCCCACCAAGGTGACTCGCTCCGCCGTGCAGAACGCCGCGTCGATCGCGGGTCTGCTGCTGACCACCGAGGTGCTCATCACCGACATTCCCGAGAAGAACAAGGGCCAGGCACCGCCGCAGATGCCGGACTATTAAGTCGGCGGGATCACATCGTCCCAGGGAGGGGCGGTCTGGCAGGGTGCCGGGCCGCCCCTTCGCCGTCTGCTGAGATAACGTAGCCGGCGGGTGTCCGGAACGCTCATCTTCGTGACCGACTACGGGTTGGAGGACGGCTACGCGGCCGAGCTGTGGGCCGCGGCCTGGTCGGCGTCCCCGGGCGTCCGGTGCATCGACGGCACCCATCTCGTCCCCGCCGGCGACGTCCTCACCGCCGCCTACCGCTGCAAGACGCTGGCCCGAGCCTTCGGTCCTGGCAGCGTCATCTGCGCGGTCGTGGACCCGGGGGTTGGTGGCGATCGGGCGGCGGTGGCCGTCCTGTGCGACGGCGTCGCCTGCGTAGCGCCCGACACCGGGCTCGTCTCGTACCTCTGGATCGAGGCACGGCAGCGGCAGGCGGTCCGGCTCACCACCCCGGCCGGCGTGTCTCCGACCTTCCACGGGCGCGACCTCTTCGCGCCGGTGGCGGCGCGCATCGCAACGGGCTCGGCCCTCGGCGGCGTCGGCGAGCCGATCGACGCACCCGACCTGCGGGAGGAGCTGACGCCCGTTGCGGACGGGGATCGCCTCCGGTCCCTGGTGGTGTCGGTCGACCACTTCGGCAACTGCATCACCGGGGTGCGCCTCTCCGACCTCGGTGGGCGACGGATCGCCTCCCTGAGCTGGCCCGGCGGTGAGAGTGACCGAGTGGTGACCACCTACGCGGAGATCGACGGTGCGGTGGCTGTGCTGTGGAACAGCTCGGGGCACCTCGAGCTGGCCGCCCGGGAGGCCTCCGCATCGGAGCGGGCCGGGGTCCGGACCGGCACGCCGATAACGGTCGTGCTCCGATGAGCGGAGCCGGAGCGGAGGCGGCGAGCGAGGCCGGAGCCGGGGCGCGGAGCCGGTACGGGGATCTCACCTCCGAAGAGCAGTCGCGCCTCGACCGGGCGGCCATCGCCCAGGGCGTGAGCGTCCTTCAGCTGATGGAGATCGCAGGGTGGCAGGTGGCGCGCTGGGTGTTTGCCGCCACCGCCGGCCGCCGCGACCCCGTCCTGGTTGTGGTCGGACATGGCAATAACGGGGGGGACGGACTGGTGGCGGCACGCCACCTCCTGACCTGGGGTTTGCCGGTGCGGGTCGCGCTGGTCGCGGAACCGGAGCGGCTCGGCGAGCTGCTGACCCTCCACCTTGGCGCTCTCCGAACCCTGGGCGCGACGGTCACCGAGCATCCCGACGGTGACCTCCCACCGGAGCTCGTGGGCGCGGCCGGCACGGTCATCGACGCTCTGCTCGGCACTGGCGTCCGCGGTGATCCCCGGCCGCCCCAGGCCAGGGCGATCGCGCTCCTTCCCGCCGGCCGCACTTTCGCCATCGACGTCCCGAGTGGGCTCGACGCCACCACCGGAACACCGGGCACACCGACTGTCCGCGCACTCCGGACCTGCACCCTCACAGCCATGAAGGCGGGGCTCTGGACTCCGGCGGGCCGGCGGCATGCCGGCGAGATCACGGTTGCCGACATCGGCGTGCCCACCGCCGCCTGGGCGGCTGTGGGTCTCGCCCCGCCCACGCTCGTCAGGGGCGGTGAGTTGCTGACGATACCGGCAGATACGGATGGTGCGGGCGGCATCGATGCCGCCACCACAGGGACGGCACCGCCGGCCTGACCCGTTCGGGCGCGCAAGAAGTCGGTCGAGTGATCCGTTGATCTTGACCGCTGTACCACAGCCGTGTATGCTGTCGGGACGCCACCAGCCACCCCCCGGGTGGACTCATAATTAACGTCGCAGCAAACGTCCCAGCCACCAGTGGCGAGTTCGCGGAGCTCGTCTCCGAGCATCTCGACGAACTCATCACGTACGCCGCCCATCTGGTCGGCGACGCCAACTCCGCCGTGGAGTTGGCCGCGGCAGGCATCTTCCACGCCGCCAAGTACCCGCCGGCCCGGGTCCGCGTCGACGGTACGGCCGCCCTTTACCGCGCGGTGACCCGCGCCTGCCGCACCGGTGAGCGATTCCCGCCGCGTCCCCACGGACCGGCGAGGCTCTGGCGTCGCAGCCGTGCCTCCCTCCAGACGGAATTCCGCGGTGGGGACGTGGCCAGTCGGATGAACACCGTGAAGCGCGCGCTCATGACCCTTCCCTTTGAACGGCGCGCGGCGCTGCTGCTGCGCAATCTCGCCCGGCTCCGCTACCCGGAGATGGCCCGCGCGCTGGAGTGCTCGCCGGAGGCTGCCAGCCGCCAGCTGGCCGCCGCCCGACGCCAGTTCAGCACCGTCTACCGAGAGATCGCCATATGAAGTGCAGCCTGCTCGCATTGAGCAGCTACCTGGACGACGAGCTGGACCCGGAGCGGCGCGCCGAGATCGAGGCGCACCTCGTCGGCTGCGAGCGCTGCCGCAAGGGCCTCGAATGCCTCCGCGAGGAGACGGAGCGCTTCGGTGCGCTGGGACGGGTGCACGTCCCCGACGATGCCGTCAGCGGCTTCCTGCAGCAGCTCGGGCTGCTCGGACCCGGCGACGCACTTCCCCCGCGCGCGCCGCGGCCACCCGACCCCCCCGGACCGGAGCTGCCCCGGTGGCGCGGCGGGGGAGGCGCCGCCGAGACGTTGCCGTGGAGCGCGCGTCACTATCCCCAACCTCCGCCGGCCCCGCCGGAGAGCGATCAGCCGTCCCTCCCCTTCGTCGACGCCTTCTCGCCATCGGGCGTGACCGTGATGGCCGCGCCGACCGAGGAGCTCTTCGAGGACGACGAGCTCCACCTCAATGGTCGACCGGTCCCCGCGTCCGGACCATCCCTGGCACCGGAAGCGGTGCCGGGCGCTCTGGAGCCGCCGGCTCCCGACCACTGGTCTCACGGGAGCGTCGCGCTCGAAGGGGTCGGTGCCTGGTCCACCGTGCACCCCATCCGGGTGACCCCGTCGGGCGTCGAGGAGGCCGCGTCCGAAGCCGCCGGGATCGAGGCTGGGGCGCCCGCGGTGGCGCCCGAGCCGGTGGTGATTCCGGACGACATCCTCCCTCCACCGCCGCTGGCGCCCTCGTTGCCGGCATCCCTGGCTCCGCCGGTGCATCCGCCGCCTCCCCGGCCCCCGTCGGCGTGGCCCCTCCCGACCTCTGCTCCGCTGCGCTCTCAGCCACCGCCGTCCCGGCTCGGGGACCAGACCTGGCTCGACTCGGCGCCCTCCGCACCGTGGGTCAGGGCCTCCGATGACGACGGCGATCCCTGGAGCTGGGCGCCCCGGGATGACCCGGTATCTCCGCAATCTCACATCCACCCGGCCCCCACCTTCTCCGTGGATCCACTCCGCTCGGTACCAGCCGGAGCCGGCGCTCCACCAGGTCACAGCACTGACGCTGAGGTGGCGAGCGACGAAGACGCGGCCTACGAGGACGCCACCCCCGATCCCCTCATCGATCCGGTGATCGCGCGGGTGGCGGGACCGCCTCAGCCGGTCCGGGCGACCCTGATCTCGCGCCTCCGCGACCAGGTCTCGCTGCGCCTGGCGCTCATGCGCAGCGCCGACGGCGACGACGGGCCGGCCCCGGCCGCCATGCCGGGGCCGGGTCACAGCGTGCAGCCGCCCGAGTCGGCGGGGCTGCTCACGGCCGCGCTCCGTGCGCGGATGGATCCGCCTGTCGACATGGACGAGCCCGCGGCGCCACCCGCCGGCGGTGCCGGCCCCGCGCGAGGGGGCCACGGCGCCGAGCGCCCGGCTGCGACCCCGTGGTCGGGAGTGCCGCCCTTCGAATCGGCGACGATCGCCGCAGCGACCACTCCACGCGTTCGCGATCTCGATCGGGGCCCCGGCAAGCCCGGCCGCCACACCCAGCATCTCGGGGACCGGCGCTGGATCGGGCCGAGCGCCGGCAAGGTGGATCCGGCGTCGGGGCGCCTCGGCGATCTCCCCCACCGCGTGCGCCGTCTCGCACGCCAACCCCGCCACCGCTACATCGTCCTTGCCATCCTGGCCGTTCTGGTCGTGACGGTGAGCTTGTTCGTGACCCACGTCGGGGGTCAGACCCCGCTGCCCCTGGCGGCGAACACGGGGGCGACCTCTCGCGCCGCGCCGCACCCGAGCGCGACCCCGGCACTGCAGCCGGCCACCGGCCTGCAGCCCTCGGCCTCGGTCGCGCCGAGCGCCGCCCCCACCGTCTCGGCGACGCCGGTGCCCACCCCGGTGCCGACGCCCGTGCCGACCCCGCTGGTCACCACCCAGACCTACGGGAGTGGTGGCACCGGCTGGAAGCTCCAGGAGCTTCGCTGCTGCGACGTCCAGGCGGGATCCGGATACACTCGTGTCGTCTTTGACCTCGGCGGGGCGTCGGGCGCGGATCCCAACGCCACGGTGAGCTTCCCGAGTGCGACGACCATGGTGGTCGCCTTCGCCGGGGTCAGCGCGACCAGCTCTATCCAGGGCGACGGCGGCGGCGGGATCGTCACCGCGGTGACCCGCCAGAGCGGGTCCCAGGTCATCTTCCGGCTCACCCTCTCCCGCGCGGCGACGGTCCAGGGTTGGGATTACCTCGGCGGGACCGACGCCGAGAGCTCAGCCCCGCTGCACCTCTACTTCGACCTCAACTGATCGCTGAGGTCCCGGCGAGTACCCGGAGCGACCGGGGCGGCCTGGCGCCGACGGGTGCCGGGGAAGCGCTCTCTCTAGGCGGCCTTGCAGTTCTTGGTGTGCTTGACGATCCGCTCGCGCTTGGGCTCCCCGGGCTGGCGGGCGTGGCGGAAGGCGATCTCGATGCCGATCTCGTTCTGGCGCATCAGCTGATGGCAGACCGGGCAGCGGACCGAGGTGAGGATGTCCTTCTGAGAGAGGACACCCTTGGATTCCTTGAGGTTGTTGGCCATGGGAAGGCTCCTGCGAGGGGGCGGGGGACGTCCGGATTCTAACCGCCCGGCGCCGCCGTGCCACCGCGCCCAGGTCACGAGCCTACACTGAGGCTCTTGTGAACATCGCCGCAAAGGCCGCGATCGAGGCTCTGCCGAGCGCATGAGCCTCCTCGTCACCGCCCTGCTGGCGGCCGCGTTCGTCGCCATGCTCGCCCTCACCGCCGTGGGGCCGATCCGCGCAGTCCGTGAGGACCGCCGCCACGCCGCCGAGGAACGCGGGTGGTTGGCCACGGGCCGCTTTCCCGCCGAGGTGGAGCGCCTGTACCGCCGTCCCGGATTGATCCTCACCGACGCCCCCCGGCTGCGCGAGCTCGGCTACGACCTGGGGGAGCGGCGGACGGTCCGGGGCGCGTGGGGTCGTCTCCAGGCGATCACGTGGCGGGCTGCGAGCGCACCCGCGAACTCGGAAGAGAAGCCGGCCGGCACTCAGGTCACCAGCACGCCTCTCTCCGGCGCCGAGGACGCGGCGGAGAACCGAGCCCGCCCCTAGCTGCAGGCGGCCCCTCCTGGCCCCCGTGGTACCCCGTGGCGGATTCGAACCGCCGATCTCCGCCTTGAGAGGGCGGTGTCCTGGGCCTCTAGACGAACGGGGCGTGCCGGACCTGCCGAATTATAGGTGCCGGCCTCCCATCGGCCCATGACGGCGTCCACTCCGTTCCGGCGCCGTACGCGGATGTGCCCTGTCGCCGGCGACCGCGGCGACGGTCCCTCCGCTGCTCGTCCGCCCCCTACACCCGCTCCGGCGCCGGCATCCCCAGGCACCAGAGGCAGTCGGCCAGGGTGGCCCGGGTGGCCGCCACCAGCCGGCGCCGGAAGGCCCGGCGGGCGGGGTCCTGCTCGCGCACGATCGCCTCGGTGTGCTCGTAGAAGTCGGTGAGGGTCGAGGCCAGCTCGAAGGCGTAGGTGCAGAGCGTCGACGGTGAGAGCGCCGCACCGGCCTCGGCGAGGGCGTGACGGTAGCCGTCCAGCCCATGCAGCAGCGCGCGCTCCGCCCCTTCGAGCGCGGGCACCACGACCGGCCCGGGCGCCGCCTCGACCTTGCGCATGATCCCCGCGGCGCGGGCGTGGCTGTACATGAGGTAGATCCCGGTGTCGCCGGTCACGCGAAGGGCATCGTCGAAGTCGAAGGCGATGATCTGGCTGAGGGTGAACTTCTCCAGGTAGTAGCGCACCGCGCCGGCGGCCAGCATGGTCGCCGTCTCCGCGTCGGCCGCCTTCTCCCCGACCCGCTCCCATGCCTTGTCGAGCAGGTCGTCGGCGCGTACCTCGATGCCCTTCCGCCCCGAGAGCGCGTACTCCTTCCGACCCTCCTCGAGAGGGATGCCGAGGGCCTCGGCGGCGGCGGGGGAGAGGGCGACCACCTCATAGGCGAGGTGGATCGACTGCTCAGCCTGCTCGGCATGCCCGGTGCGGGCGAGACCGCGCTTGACCACCTGCTGCGGGTAGGCCTGGCGGGCGTCGATGACGTTGATCACCCGGGCGGCCCGGCCGAATCCCTCGGCGGGCAGCTCCGCCTCCCCGGTCGTGGTGGTGGCGGGGGAGTCCGCATCGCCCGGGTGCCAGCGCCGGTAGCGGAAGTCGCGGCCGAGCAGACCGAACTTCCAGAGCTGGTAGGCGATGTCCTTGGCCGTGTAGGTGGCGACCCCGTCCGACTTGACCAACACCTTGGCGTCGTCGTCGTCGGCCTCCTCACCGTCCGACGGCATCACCCAGCAGCCGGCATGCCGGCCCTCGGTCACATGGACGATCGAGCCGGTCTCCCGCAGCAGCTCAAACGCCCGGCTCCAGAAGCCGAGGGCGATGATGTCGGACTCCCAGGTCAGCAGGTCGTAACCGATGTCGAAGCGGCGCATGGTCGCCAGGTGGCAGTCGACCACCCGGGAGGCCAGCTCCTTGACGAACCGCGCGGTCTCGCCGTCGCCCGCCTCGATCTCCCGGAGCGTCCGGCGTCGCTCCTCGACCAGGTCGGGGTCGATCTCGTAGCGGCGGCCGACCTCGACGTAGACCCGGGAGCAGTACCGGTCGTAGGGTTCGTCCGCCCCCTGCGCGATGCCCAGGTGACGCAGCCCGACCGCGACGTCGGCGACCTGGACCCCGGTGTCGTCGATGTAGTTCTGGACCTCGACCTCGTGGCCGAGGCGGCGCAGGATCCTGGCCACGCTGTCGCCGATGCAGGCGTTGCGCAGATGGCCGACGTGGGCGGCCTTGTTGGGGTTGGTGGCGGTGTGCTCGACCAGCGTCCGCCCCCGGGGGGGCGCCTCCCCGGGGATGACCAGCGGCGTGCCCCGGTCCAGCTCCAGCGCTTGGTCGATGACCGTGGGCGCCCACGCGCCGTCGTCCAGCCGGCAGTTGACGTACCCGGGAGGGCTCACCGTCCAGCCGGCCACGAAGGGGAGCTGGAGCGCCTCGAGCCGTCCGCGCAGCTCCTCCGCGATCTCGATCGGGCGGCGCCGCAGCACCCGGGCGGCGCGGAGCGGGGCCGGGGTCGAGAAGTCGCCGAACTCGGGCCGGGCGGAGCGGTCGACAACCGCCTCGACCTGGTCGTCGACACCGGACGCGATGAGGACGGCGCGGACCGCTCGGATCAGCTCGGTGCGAACGTCGCGCATGGGCTCGGATCGTACTCGGAGAGGTGTGTGAGGCTGCTCGGCCCCTCCCTTTCAGGGGGCCCCGCGAACGGCGCGCAGCGGCCGGTAGCCCCAAATGGAGACAATGCCCGGCCGATGGGCACAATTCACCACTGCGTGGTTCCCGCCGCCGGGCTGGGCACCCGCTTCCTCCCCGCGACCAAGGTCCTCCCCAAGGAGATGCTCCCGGTGGTCGACCGCCCGGTCATCGAGTGGGCGATCGAGGAGGCCATGGCGGCCGGCGCCCTCGAGATGGTCCTGGTCATTGGCAACGGCAAGGAGCTGATCCAGGCGCACTTCGAGCGCCAGCCGGAGCTGGAGAGGGTGCTCGAGGCGCGGGGCAAGATCGCCGAGCTGGCCGCCGTCCGCCGCTCACAGGACATGGCCCAGATCCGCTACGTGCTCCAGGAGAAGCCACTCGGGCTGGGCCACGCGGTACTCTGCGCGGCCGATGTGGTGGGCGACAATCCCTTCCTCTGCATGCTCCCCGACGACCTCTCGAACGCCCCCGTCCCGATCCTGGCCCAGCTCCGCGAGGCCTGGAACGGGGTCCAGTCGACGGTGCTCGCGCTGATGCGGGTCTCTGGCGACGAGATCTCCCGCTACGGCTGTGCGACCGTGGGCGAGAGCAGGGGCCGCCTCCACCGGGTCACCGCCGTCGTGGAGAAGCCGAAGCCTGAGGAGGCTCAATCAGACCTTGCCATCATGGGCCGCTACGTGCTCTCCCCCGGGATCTTCGACGCCCTGCGCCGGACCCCGGCCGGGGAGGGCGGGGAGATCCAGCTGACCGACGGCATCGCCACCCTGCTCGGGGCGGGCGAGGAGGTCTGGGGACTCGAGTTCGAGGGCCAGCTGCTCGACGTGGGCACCCTCGACGGCTGGCTGACCACCAATGTGCGCCTGGCTCGGGAATTGGGCCGGGCGCCCGCGCTTCGGGGGGCACTCGGATGAGCCTATTCCGCCGTGAATGGGGCGCCATCACCTTCGTCGCCACCGTCCTGATCGGGGCGGTCGTGGTCGGGATCTCGTTCCTGGTCGGCGCCGGCGGCCACACCAGCGCCGCGCCCACTCCGCCTCCCTGCCCCTCCTACACGCCCTGGCAGACCCCCGTGGCGGGGGCGACACCCACGGCGGCGCCCTTTGCCTTCGCCAACTGCCCGAGCCCGCCCACCGCGCCGCCCGTGAGCGCCAGCCCGACGCCCACCCCGAGCCCGACCGCGACGCCGAGCCCGTCGGCCTCCGCATCGGCCTCTGCCTCCGCCTCCGCGTCGGCCTCTGCCTCCGCGTCGGCGAAGGCTTCCGCGTCGGCGACCCCGACGCCCACTTCGTAGGCGCGACCGCCTGGTCGGAGTCCGCCCTCAACAAGGCCTGGCGTGTCCGCGCGCCGTTCACTGAGCCGGAGCCCTGGCCCGAACGGCGCGCCGCTCTCAGCCGGTCGACCCCCGCGGCTCAGGAGGAGGCGATCTGACCCTCCAGGGATGCGATCGGCGCCGCGCTGCACACCGAGCCCGGCTGGTCGCCGGTCAGCTTGCAGATCCCCGCGGTGATCCAGTTGGCGTTGCCGATGATCGGCTGGGCGACCGTGCTGGTGGCGTCGGTCAGGGTGGCCGCGATCTGCTGCCAGCTCATCCCCTGGAGCAGCTCGGGATTGACCCCGCTGCCGCTCAGGATGTAGCGGTTGCCGAGGTCCTGGAAGGGGATGCCACCCGTTGTCGCCGAATAGGGGGTGGTGTCGTAGGTGGTGACCAGGGCCTGCTCCGCGGCCGTCGGCTTTTGCAGCGGGTTGTCGTTGCGGTCCGCGGTCTCGATCGGCGCGAAGTCCAGGTACGAGCTGGAGTAGCTGGAGCCGTAGAAGGTGAAGGTGTTGGTGTTGGGGATGTCATCGGGGTTCGAGTCGGACTTCGTGATGTGCAGGTTGCTGAAGGTCCCGAAGCGGCTCAGGGCGATGACCACGCTCCAGCGCTCGGCGGCGCAGTAGGGGCAGTAGTCGGCGCCGAGGTAGAAGACCTCGGGCTTGCCGCCCGAGCCGGTGAGCGCTGACGGCGAGCCGGAGATCGCCTCGAGGGGGTCGGCCACCCCGCCTGCCCCAATCGTGCTGGACACACTCGGGCTGACCCCGGTGACCGCGGCGAGGACGGAGGCCGGGGCGAGCTGGTTCGAGCTCGACGAGGCGGTGCTGCTCTTGGGCGCCGGCTGCAGCCCCAACACGATGAAGACGACGACCACCGCGAGCACCACCACGGTGGCCGCGCTCCCCCACGCCCAGGGGCTCTGCCACCAGGGCCGCGGCACCTGGACGCGCTGGGTGCGGTAGCGGGAAGGCGTCGACGACGCCGGCCGGGTGCTGCCCGGGGTTCTGGACGGGACGGAGCGGCCGGCGGGCACGTTCTCACGCCGGCGCTTGGAGGGTCGGGCCATCACAAACCTCTTGATGAAGCCCTCGCCGGCTGGACCCGTGCGATCGTCACCAGCAGGCTGAGGAAGACCAGGATATGGACGCCGGTACACCACTCGCAGAGCTCGTGGAGCTTGACGAGCTCGGCGAAGACGAAGTAGAGGACGGAGACCAGTCCCAGCAGGCACCAGATGAGATGGGCGGGGCGTAGCCACTCCGGCTCCTCGATCCCGCGCCGCGCGCAGCGGATCGAAACCACGGCGAGCGCACCGCTCACGATGAACCAGATCATCCCCGGGAGCGTCACCGGGATGGAGGTCCCCGGCACCACTGAATAGGTGCTCTTCAGGACCGACCCGCAGTTGACGAAGCCGTTCGTCGTGCAGATCGGTGAGACGCCTGCGTAGTGGAGGGTGGTCAGGTAGGTCGCGATGCCNNCCCTCCACTGTGACGTTGTCCCGCCACCAGAGGTCGACAGCGGCTTCTGTGTCCGCTCGACTGCCCCCATTGTCGATCACCCAGGTGGCGAGCTCGCGTTTTCGCTCGATGGGAAGCTGGGCCGCGAGCCGCTGCCGGCCGGCATCCTCGTCGAGCTCGTTCCGNNCCGCCCGGGAAGTCGGACTGGCGGCCGCCCTCGAAGAGGAGGGGGACGTCGACGGCGATGAGCGGCGGTCCGGAGAGCACGAGGCCGGCGACCTGGTCGTCGATCCGGGCCAGGATCAGGGGATGGGTGAGTGCCTCGAGACGGTGGCGGCTCTCCGCGTCGGCGAAGACGATGCCCGCGAGCCGCGCTCGGTCGAGCTCCCCGGAGGGGGTGACCACCTCGGGCCCAAAGGCGCCGGCCACGGCCTCCAGGCCGGCCGTTCCCGGCTCCACCACCTGACGGGCGATCAGGTCCGCGTCGACCACCGCGGCGCCGCGGTCGGCGAGCATCGCCGCCACCGTCGACTTGCCGGTCGCGATGCCGCCGGTCAGCCCGATGATCCGCACGCGCGGATCATCCCTCGCGGCGCAGGCGTGCGGCCGAGGTCCCGCAGGCGCAGATCACCCCCGCGGCGCAGGCACACGGACAAACCTCCCCGCCGGCGCGCCTGCCGCCGCCGCTCCCCGCCCCCCAAAGTCCCAGCCGCAGGTCAGCGGGCGATCGACTCCTGGGCGACTCCGGCATACGTCTGGCCCACCAGGTCGATGCGACCCAGGGACCTGGCGAAGTCCAGGCACGCCGACCGGGTGAAGCGGAGATGCTTTCCCGGGGTGTGCCAGGCCTGCAGGTGGCCCTGAGCCACCGCGCGCCGGAGTGTTGACCGCGAGACGCCACAGAGGGCGGCCGCTTCCCCGGTCGTCAGGATCTGGTCCTCGTTCTGAGCCATCGTCGTTTCCTCCCGTTCCCGTCAGCGCAGGCGCTGACTCCGACGCCTTGACCTCGTCGGACGTTTGACAGTGTACAGGGACTTTGGCGCGCTTGTCACGTTCCCCTCGCTTCTTCCCTATGCCCCCTCTGCCGGAGGGTCCCATGGCCGGGGCCAATCCGGGGGGGTCGTCGGGCACTTCGGTGGCCCAACCCGCCGTCTGGGATCCAGAAGAGCGGCTCGTATACTGGCCAAACGTCGTGTGTGGCTCCGCGGCGGATGGGAGGAAGACCAGATGTCGGCACGGGTGCGCGACCTCGTCAGCCGGCTGGTCGAGTGCGTCGGCACGGTGATCGTCGGCAAGGACGCCGAGATCGAGCTGTGCGTCCTCGCGCTCCTCTGCCGGGGCCACATCCTCATCGAGGACGTCCCCGGCGTGGGCAAGACCATGCTCGCCAAGGCACTCGCCCGGGCCAGCGGCTGCTCCTTCGAGCGGGTGCAGTTCACTCCCGACCTCCTCCCCGGTGACGTCACCGGGGTCTCCGTCTACGACCCGCGGACGACCGGCTTCGAGTTCCGCCGTGGCCCGGTGTTCACCCAGGTGCTGCTCGCCGACGAGATCAACCGGGCCTCCCCGAAGACCCAGTCCGCGTTGCTCGAGGCGATGGAGGAGGACCAGGTGACGGTGGACGGGCAGACCCACCGCCTCCCCGAGCCCTTCATCGTCCTCGCCACGCAGAACCCCATCGAGCTGGGGGGTACCTTCCCGCTGCCCGAGGCCCAGGTGGACCGCTTCCTCTTCAAGGTGGACCTCGGCTACCTGGCCCTCGATGACGAGGTGGCGATGCTGGACCGCTTCCAGACCTCCTCGCCGCTCGACGACCTGCTCGCCGTCACCAGCCCTGCCGAGCTCGCCGAGTGCCAGGCCGCCTGCGCGGAGGTGTACTGCGACCCGGCGCTCAAGGAGTACTGCGTGCGGCTGGTGCAGCGGACCCGCCGCCACCCTGACGTCGCTCTCGGGGCGTCGCCTCGGGGCAGCCTCGGTCTGCTCCATTCGGCCCAGGCCAGGGCCGCGTCCGAGGGTCGCGAGTTCGTCCTTCCCGACGACCTCAAGGGACTGGCGGCGGGGGTGCTCACCCATCGGGTGATCCTCACGCCGAATGCGGAGCTCCGTGGCGTGACCGCCTCCAGCGTCATCGATGAGATCCTCGCCGTTGAGGCCGTCCCCACCGCGACCCAGCGGTTGGCATGAGCAGCCGGGCGCCCCTCCTCGCCGTCCTTGTCGTCCTCAGCTTCTTCGCCGGGATCACCGGGGTCCAGCTCGCCTACACCCTGGCCTACGTCCTGCTCCTGCTGCTCGTCGTGGCCTGGGTCTGGTCCCAGATCCTCGCCCGGCGCCTGGAGGTCCACCGCGAGACCCCCGAGGGGGCGCACATGGTGGGGGAGGCCTTCACGGAGCGATTCACCCTCCGCAATCGGAGCGTCCTGACCCTCCCCTACTGCGAGGTCCACGACCGTACCCGGATCCCGGGGTACGCGCCGGGGCGTGCCTGTGCCCTCAACCCCGGCGGGGCCGTGGCCTGGACCGCACGAGGGGTCTTCANNCCAAGACGGTGCGGGTCGGGGAGAGCGGCACCGTGACCGTCTACCCGGCCATCCACCAGGTCGACGCGGTGCTTCGCCCCGTCTGGACGGGAGGCTCCTTCGGCGACATCCCCCACGGCCGTGGGCTCGACGTCCCGCCGGACATCTCCTCGGTTCGTGACCACGCGCCGGACGATGGCCTGAGCCGCATCCACTGGCCGTCCACGGCGCGGGCCGGGCGGCTGATCAGCCGCCTCTACGAATCGCAGCAGAGCTCGGATGTGATGGTCATCCTCGACCTTGGTCGCGGCATCCATTTCGGGGAGGCCCCCGAGTCAACGCTCGAATACGCCGTGTCGCTGACCGCCTCGATCTGCCACGCGGCTCTCGCCCGGGGCCAGGCGGTGGGATTGGTCACCAACGATCGGTTGGGCACCGCCATCGGGCCGGGTCGGGGCGAGACCCAGCGGCTCCGGATCCTCGAGTTCCTTGCCACCGCGCAGGACCAGGGGCGTCGCGGGATCGCGGACGCCATCACCGTGCACGGGCGGGGCTGGCAGGGCCGGGGCGGGCTCATCGTGGTGACCAGCGATCGCGAGCCGGGCTGGGTGGAGGCCCTGGTCGAGGTGGGAGCCCGCGGGCAGCGGCACCTCGCCGTCATGGTCGATCCGACCAGCTTTGGGGCCTCGGGGCCGGCGATGCGCGTCGGTCCCGCGTGGCGGCTGGCCCTCGACTGGTGGATCGTGCGGCGAGGCGACGCCCTCTCGGCCCCCCGTCGCTCTCGCGCCGCGGGGATGTGAGCGAGCGCGGCGGAGGTGAGCTGAGGGCTCCATGAAGGGCTTCGGGTCCGGCACTGCTCCCAGAGGGCGTCTGGTCGAGGCCGTGGCCGGTCCAGCCGCGCAGCCGGCCGTCTCGCGGCCTGGCGGTGCCCAGGACCGGAGGGCCGCGAGGCAGCGATCTCACGGCCGGCCGGAGGTGTTCGTCGCGGCGACGACCGCGCCGGTGGCGCCCGCCGGTATCGGTGCCTACGTCATCGCCATCGGTCTCATCCTCGCGACCACCGCCGCGGTGCTTGCCGGAGGCTGGATCGGGGGCGCTCAGGCGACCCTGCTGGTGGCTGTCGTGGCCGTCCTGGAGGTCGTCCTGCTGGGACGCTCGGGTATCGGCCGGCTCGCCGCCCTGGGACTCGCCATCCCTCTCTGCGCCGCCGTCGTGGTTCCCACCACGATCGGCCTGCTGCCCGCCTCGGTGAGCCACCTCGGCTTCCAGCACACCGTCGGCGAGTACATCATCCAGGCCTTCGCGGGGCTGCTCTCCACCGGTCCCGCCTACTTCGTCCAGTGGGCCTTCATGGTTGGCCTCTCGACGATCATCTGGGCCTGCGGGTACTGGCTGGGCTGGGTGGCATTCCGGGAGCGGCGCGGGGTCCTTGCCGTCCTCCCCGCCGTCGTGGTCCTCGCCGTGAACGTGCTCAACGCACCCTCGATCACGCTCCGCGCGGGACCGGGGTCGTCGATCGGGCTGGCCGAGACCCTGGCACTGCTCGCCGCCCTCCTCGTCATCGGTCTCGCGGAGCTCAGCTCGCTGGCGTCCCAGTGGAGGGGGCGGCGGGTCCCAGGCCTGCAGGGATTGCGGGGCCGTTACATCACCTCGCTGGCCGTCGCCTCCATCGGCGTGGTGGCCGCCGGTCTGCTGATCCCCCCGCTCACCTCCACCGACATCTCGGGCTCCCTCTTCCACGGGTCGGGCAGGGGCCTGGGGGGCAGTGCCGCCGGCGACCTCGCCACCGTCGGGTTCAACCCGGTGGTGCAGCCCGGTGGTGACCTGGTCAACAGGCCCATCCCCGTCCTCACCTACTCCACCGATCAGGGTTCCCAGACCTACCTCCAGGTGGTCGACGACACGGTCTTCAACGCCGGGAATTGGATACCCCAGTTCGACAGCGCCGTCGGGCAGACCATCCCGGCCGGGCCGATCCCCCGCGACCCGACCGCGTTGGGAGCGTCCCGCTCCACGGCCACCGTCCACATCGACTTCTCAAACTCCGCCGGTGCCGCGACCGCGGAGGCTGGCGGGAGCCTCGGGCTCTTCCCCGGCGATCCGACCTCGATTGGCCTCGCCGCCACCGTCCTCGGCGATGTCGCACCCGTTGCCGGGACCCCAGCGGCCACGGAACCCCCGCCGTCCGGCTACGAGTGCGTCGGGGACAGCTGTCCCTCCGGTCCCGTGACCAACCCCACCTTCCTGGACGTCGACGAGGTCAGCCTCAGGTCGGGGACGATCGACAGCCTCGAGACGTCGGGCTCGGTGAGCACCGCGACCGTCGCCGAGCTCGAGAACGCCGGGACCGACTATCCGTCCTGGGTGCTGAGCGACGCCGACCCGATCCTGGGCAAGGGGGCCTCCGCCCAGGAGGTGTCCCAGGCGAACCCCATCTCGACCCTCGCGGAGCAGTGGACGGCGGGAACGACCAACCCGTACGAGGCGGCGACCGCGATCGAGACCCACCTCCGCAGCGGCGAATTCGCCTACANNGGGCTACTGCCAGTACTACGCGAGTGCGATGGGAGCGATGCTGCGCAGCCTCGGCATCCCCACCATGCTGGTGAGCGGCTACGGGCCGGGCACCGCCACCGGCCGTTACGTCTCGGCTCGCAAGCCGATCTTCCAGGTGACCAGCACGGACGCCCATGTCTGGGTGGAGGTGTACTTCCCCGGCTACGGCTGGATCCCCTTCGAGCC
>PLAX01000043.1 GCA_003135255.1 Candidatus Dormiibacterota bacterium
TGATGGTTGTGGTAGGCCATGGTGAACGCTTCGGCGGCCCGCTTGGCCTCGTCGTAGATGCTCCGCGGCCCCACCGGGTTGACGTGTCCCCAGTAGGTCTCGGGCTGGGGGTGGACCTCCGGGTCGCCGTAGACCTCGCTGGTGCTGGCGAGCAGGAAGCGCGCCCCCTTGGCCAGGGCCAGCCCCAGGGCCCGGTGGGTGCCCAGCGTGCCCACCTTGATGGTCTCGATCGGCAGCAGCGCGTAGTCGATGGGACTGGCCGGCGATGCGAAATGGAGCACGGCGTCCACCGGGCCCTCCACGTCGAGGTACTCGGTGACGTCCTGCCTCTGGAAGCTGAACGCCGGGTTTCCGCTCAGATGAGCGATGTTGTCCAGGCTGCCGGTCAGCAGGTTGTCGATGGCGACCACCGCGATGCCGCGCCCGAGAAGGTGGTCGCAGAGGTGGGAGCCGAGAAACCCGGCCCCCCCCGTCACCACCACTCGCTCCAGGCGTCGAGTGCTGCCGGACATCGCCGTCGATCCTACCGTGGTCTCAGGGATGGACGTCGAACCAGACGACCACGCCCCCGGTCGCGACCCCGGGGTCGCCCGTGAGCTCGGTGAAGAACTGCGCCTCCTGCACCTGGGCGCTCGAGGGTCCGACCACGATGCTCTCGACATCGTGAGCGCGCATCTCCCCCAGGTAGGTCTGGCGGAGGGGGGCAGACAGTCCCGCGGGAGCCGGTACCCCGCTTCCCAGCGCGGTCAGCTCCAGGCCCAGGGCGTCCTTCTCGGGGCCCCATTCGAATCCGCCCGGTCCGGGCGTGAAGACCATGCCGATCTGGGTCTTGAAGTCCATTCCCGAGATTGCCTGCCACACCTCGGGGGGGTAGTCGGGGACCCCACTGCCGTACGGGGTCATCAGCACCGAGCCGGTGGTGGGGAGCCGGCTGGCGGCGCCGTCGGTGAAGAACGGGGGGATCGTGTACTGAGCCGAGGAGATCGGCAGAGTGGGGATGAGGGGCACGAGCGCCACCGCGGCGGCGGCCAGGCCCGCGATCCGCCATCTCAGGCGCGCCTCCAGCACCCGGTCGAGGAAGACGGCCACGATCATGGCCAGAGCCAGGTAGCCTGCCACCATCAGGCGCACCGGCAGGACGTTGTCGAGCACCGGAAGGCTCTGGGGGATGATCCAGGGCAGCGCGATCCCGGTGGCGGTGCCGTGCAGGGTGAGGTCGCCGCCCAGTGCCAGCACCATGGCGCAGGCGACGGTGACCGCCGCGGCCACCACGACCGGGTGCCGCCGCATCCGGAAGGTGACCACCACCGCCAGGATCAGCAGGGGGACGCCGATGTACACGCTGGAGTCGAGGACCGTGGAGGGCCCGCTGATCAGCTCAAAAGCGGAGGGGACGAGGAAGGACGTCGGCCGGGCAACGAAGCCGGCGCCCTGGAGCGCGCCGGAGACCCGCCCGGGTCCGAGGAGGAGGATGTAGAGGGGATAACCCGCCAGGACCACGAAGGCCGCCGCGGCGAAGCCCGCGGCTCGGATCACGTAGCGCATCCGCTCCCGGAGGCGGGCGCGGAAGATCACGGCCAGGGTGATGAGCGCCGGGATCGCCATCAGCACCGAGATCGCCAGCAGCTCGGTGCCGGTGAGCAGCTGGGCCGCGGCTGCGACTCCCAGCAGGACGCCGATCACCCAGGCTCGGTGGCGCTGCCGCACCAGGATCTCGTCCAGGAAGAGGACGAGCAGGGGAGGGAAGATCGCCACGAAGAGGTGGGCGTGACCGGTGATCTGGACCACCATGAACGGGCTGAGCTCGTAGATCAGCCCTCCCACGACTGCGGAGATCCAGTGCCGCGAGTACCGGCGCACCGCCAGGCAGGCGCACCAGCCGGAGAGCGACATCCCCAGGACGGTCAGCACGTTGTACGAGACGATCGGGCCGAAGAGGTCGGTGACCGGGGTGAGCACCAGGGCGGGGAAGAGGATCGACGTGTTCCACATCAGGTTGGCGCCCGTCGGGTAGTGGAGGTAGTCGGTCAGCAGGGGGTTGAGGTGGTGGCTGAGGGCGAAGGGCAGCCACTGCAGCGACCAGATGAAGATCGAGGGGTCGCCGGTGTTCCCCACGATGGTGTCGTGTCCGGTGAAGAGCCCGGGCCGCAGCGCCGCCACGGCGAGCGCCAGGAAGAGGACGAGCGCCAGAGCACCCGCGACGGCCGGCGGCAGGCTCCGACGAGGCCGGTCGGCCCCTTCGCCAGGCGTCGCGTCGACCGCGCGGGGCGGACCTGCCGGCGTCCCGGTCGGCGGTTCTGGTCGTGCGCTCATCGTCGCCGGATCATATCCGCCCGGTCCCCGGTCTCCGTTGGGGGTCGCCCGGCCGCTAGAGTCCCGAGCAATGACCGCTCATCCCGACGACCAGATCCTCTGCATCATCGGTGCCGGGTACGTCGGGCTCGTGACCGCAGCCGGTCTCGCCGAGGCGGGCCGCGAGGTCCGGGTCGTCGAGGTCGACGCCGATCGGCGGGCCGCGGTGGCGGCGGGGATCTCGCCCATCTTCGAGCCGGGTCTCGACGAGCTCCTGAGCGCCGTGGTCGCCTCTGGCCGGCTCCGCGCGGTCGAGACCATGAAGGAGGGCGCCGCGGGGGCCGGGATCGTCATCGTGGCGGTCGGCACCCCACCCACCCACGACGGTGAGGCCGACCTCTCCCAGGTGCGCCTGGCCGTCGACCAGGCCCTCGCCGAGGTCGCCCCCGGGGCCGTCATCGCCATCAAGAGCACGGTGCCCCCCGGGACCACGCGAGCCCTCGCCCGCGACAGCAGCCGGCACGACGTCACCTTCGTCATGTTTCCCGAGTTCCTCCGCGAGGGTTCCGCCCTCGAGGACCTCCGGCACCCGAGCCGGGTGGTGGTGGGCGGCGAGGACATTGCGGCGGTGCAGCGAGTCGCGGCGTTGCTGGGCGGCCCCGACACGACGCGCCTCCTCTGCGACAGCGTCAGCGCCGAGCTGGTCAAGTACGGCTCCAACGCCTTCCTGGCCACCAAGATCAGCTTCATCAACGAGATGGCCCAGCTCTGCGAGCTGACCGGAGCCGACATCGAGAAGGTGGCCGACGGGATGGGCCTCGATCCGCGCATCGGCCGCAGCTTCCTGAGCGCCGGTCTTGGCTGGGGCGGCTCCTGCTTCCCCAAGGACGTCCGGGCACTGGAGACCTCGGCCGGGTACCACGGTCAGAGCTTCTGGCTGCTCAAGGCGGCCATCGAGGTCAACAGCCAGCAGCGGCGGCGGTTCACCGCCAAGCTCCTCCAGGGGCTCGGGGGCAGCCTGGAAGGGCGCCGGATCGCCATCCTCGGCCTCGCCTTCAAGCCCTTCACCGACGACATGCGCCAGGCNNCGGCCCCTGATGCCACGGACGGCGCTGGTAGCCGACCCCTACGAGGCGGTCACCGGGGCCGACGCGGTCGGCCTGGTCACCGAGTGGCCGGCGTACCGGGAGCTGGACTGGGGGCGGGTCATCGGGCTGATGCGAGGCCGGCTGGTGGTCGACGGTCGCAACTGCCTCGAGGGCACGTCCGTCACGGGCCCCGGTGGCATCTACGTGAGCATGGGCCGCCGGACCCGGGGTCTCCCGCCGCACGCACCGGGTTCGACAGCCGAGGGCATCTCTTCCAGCGGGTTCCCGCCCGTCCCCCTCGGCTGAGGCAACCCGCTTCCCCCGCCCGCCCGCGCCGCGGGGGTGGGACAATCCGGCTCGAAGGATGATGGCGCGGCTTCGACCCGGGAAAAACCTGACCCGGCTGCTCACCCCCGGCCTCCACGTGAAGCGCTGGCTGCTTCTGCTCATGGTCGGGATCGTGATGGTGGCCCTGGCCATCGGCTA
>PLAX01000095.1 GCA_003135255.1 Candidatus Dormiibacterota bacterium
GCGAGCTCGCCCTGGGGGGGACCGCGGTCGGCACTGGGGTCAACTCCCATCCCGAGTTCGCCGGACGGGTTATCGCCGGGCTCGCCGCGAGTTGTGGCCTCCCCTTCCGGGAGTCCGACAACCACTTCCAAGCCCAGGGGACCCTGGACGGCGTCGTCGCCGCCCATGGCGCCCTGCGCAGCGTCGCCGTCTCCCTCTACGTGATCGCCGCCGACATTCGCCTGCTCGCCTGCGGTCCCCGTGCCGGGATCGCCGAGATCGCCCTTCCAGAGGTGCAGCCCGGGTCGTCGATCATGCCGGGAAAGGTCAACCCGGTCATCGCCGAGTCGCTCACCATGGTGGCCGCACAGGTGGTGGGCAACGACGCCACCATCGCCTTCGCCGGCGCGGCCGGCTCCCTGCTCGAGCTCAACGTGATGATGCCGGTGGCCGCCTACGATCTCCTGGAGTCGATCGCCATCCTGGCCACCGGGGCCGCCAACTTCGCCACCCGGGCAGTGGACGGCATCACGTCGACCGGGAACGGCCCCCGGTTGGTGGAGCGGGGCCTCATGACCTGCACCGGGCTCGCTCCCCGGATCGGCTACGACAGCGCCGCCCGCATCGCCAAGGAGGCGTTCTCCAGCGGCCGCACGGTGCGCGAGGTCGCTCGCGAGCAGACGGCCCTCACCGAGGAGGAGCTGGACGAGTTGCTCGACCCGGAGGCGATGACAGAGCCGTCCACGGGCCGGATCGGAGCCGGAGGGTAACCGGCCGCGGCGGCGAGGCTCCCTTCGGTCAGGACACCACGCGGGCACGCCAGAGGTCAGGCTCGACCGCCTCGCGGGTCGGCGCCACCCGGCCGGGCCAGGTCGGCCTGGATCTGGGCCTCCAGCTCCGGGCGGTCCCAGAGGAGGACGCCGGACGCGGCTGCCAACGCGCGAGCCTCGTCGTTGAACGTCGAGGTGCTGACCACCATGCCACCGATCTCCGAGCAGCCGAGCCGGCCGAGGGTGCCNNCCTCCGGCCCGAGCGCGGCGTTCCAGCGCCTGACCTGGACGACCACACCCTGCTGGCCCCTGCAGATGAGGAGGACAGAGGCCACGTCGCCGCGGCTCGGCACCGGCCACACCGTGTACCCACGGCGGCCAAAGAGCCCGGTCAGGTGCCGCTCGATCTCGTCGCCCGTCATGACGGTGAGGTTCGGGGCCCACCGCGGGGCAGGCGGGATNNGCTCGCTCGGATCCCCGGGCGGAGTGTCGACTGGCCGGCTCCGGCGCCACCTGCCGAATGGCGAGGCGTGGGAGATGCCCTGACCGTCCCGACCGATCTGCACGTGAGTGACTCCGGATGACCACCTCCAGCCCGGGGCTGGACGGCACAGCTACCGCATCACGATAGGCCGGTCCCCGTTGTGCGCTGCTACAACGACGTGACAGAACCGCCGCGCCGATGAACGGGCGGGTTCAATCCCGCGAGACGGCGCAGGTCCCGCAGAGTCCGGGGAGGAGGAGGGGATGATGGCCGAGCACGAACCCCGTCTCGCGGCGCAGGCGGGAGGCGAGCGCGTGGACGGCCGGGACGCTCACATCTTCCGTGGCGCCGCAGCGCGTGCAGACGGCATGGTGGTGGGCCACCTCCTGGATCTCGAAACGGGAGACTCCGTCTCCGAGCCGCACCTGCTCCAGCAGCCCGGCCTTGGTGAGATCGGCCAGCACCCGGTACACGGTGGAGCGGTCCATCTCGCCGCTCCCCTGCCGGAGCTTCAGCCAGACGTCGTCGGCGCTCAGATGGGCGCCCCCGGTACGTGCGACGACGGAGAGGACGGCGAGGCGCTGCGGCGTGGCCCGGAGCCCTGCGGAGCGGAGCGTCTCCCGGGTCGCCGCGTCGCCGTTTCGCGGCGCCTTCGAGGTGGGCGACCTCATCGGCGCAGTGTACCCGCCCCATCGGGGCAAGCCGGAGGCATCCCGGGCGCGCGGTGCTGCGGCCCCCACGGTGCAAACTAGAGGGTGCCCACACCCCAGGAGATTCGACGTGTCTGAGCACGTGCGCGCCACTCTCCCCGACCGGACCGAGCACGCCACCCTCGACCTGCCCACCCGGGAAAAGCTGATCGTCATGGTGGCGGTTCTCCTCGGCCTGTTCCTCGGCGCCCTGGACCAGACCATCGTCAGCGTCGCCCTGCCCCGAATCGTCAGCGACCTCGGGGGCAGTGACCTCTACACCTGGGTGGTCATCGCCTACCTGCTGACCAGCACGCTGACGATCCCCATCTACGGCAAGCTGGGCGACGTCTTCGGAAGGCAGCGGATGCTGATCATCGGGATCCTCATCTTCCTGGCAGGTTCTGCCCTCTCCGGGCTCTCCCAGAGCATTGGCGAGCTGATCGTCTTCCGGGGCCTGCAGGGATGCGGGGCCGGGGCGCTCTTCCCCATCTCCCTGGCCGTGGTCGGCGACCTCTTCACTCCCCGCGAGCGGGGCCGGTACCAGGGGCTGTTCGGCGCCGTCTTTGGCCTGAGCTTCATCGTCGGCCCCTTCCTCGGCGGGGTCATCACCGACGACATCAGCTGGCACTGGATCTTCTACGTCAACGTGCCGGTCGGGATCGTGGCCCTCTACGCGATCACCACGCGCCTGCCCAACCTGAGGACGACGGCGGCCCGTCTGAGCGACCTCGACTTCTCCGGCATCGCCATCTTCACGGTCGGGGTGGTGCCCATCCTCATCGGCCTCACCTTCAAGGGACTGACCGACGCGAGCGGCAACCTCTACGGATGGACCGCCTGGCAGGTCGGTGGGCTGATCCTGGTCGGGCTGGCGGTCATGGCGGCGTTCATCGTCAACGAGGCACGCGTCCGCCATCCGATCATCCCCCTCGACCTCTTCTCCACCCGGACACTGGCCGCCACCAACGTCGCCGTCTTCATGGTCTCGTCGTGCATGTTCGCGGCGGTCATCTTCATCCCCCTCTACTACCAGGTGGTCAAGGGGGTGAGCGCCACCGCGTCCGGGTACTCGATGTGGCCGCTCCTCGTGGGACTCATCGTCACGAGCGTCGGCGCCGGCTTCTACCTGACCCGGACGGGGCGGTACAAGGTGCTGCTCCTGATCGGGCTCGGCGTCCTGATCCTCGGCAGCTTCCTGATGACCCACCTGAGCCCAAGCACCGCGACCCCCACCCTCTGGCTCTGGCTGGCGCTCACCGGCCTCGGGATCGGTCCCTCGATGTCGGTCTTCACGGTGGTGATTCAGAACGCGGCGCCGCGGGAGCGGCTGGGCACGGCGACCAGCACCCTCACCTTCCTCCGCCAGATCGGTGGCATGGTCGGGCTGGCGATCGCCGGCACCGTCTTCAGCCAGGGGCTTTCCAGCCAGCTGCCCAAGCAGCTGAGCGCCGCCCACCTGCCGA
>PLAX01000057.1 GCA_003135255.1 Candidatus Dormiibacterota bacterium
TGTCGGTGACCAAGACCGCCAACAACACCGCGGCGCAGGCCAACTTGCAGACAGCCCTGACAGGCGCTGACACCTACTACACCAGCAACAACCAGACCTACACCGGACTTTACGCGGGTGGAACAGGCGTGTCGGGAATCACTGCCATCGATACCGGCTTGACCTATGTCACCGCTGCCCCGACGACCAAGTCGAATACGATTTCGCTCCTCTCCGGTGGATCGGGCACCTGGCTAATTATGGCGGCCTTCGCGCCCGGCACGAAGGACTGCTGGGTCGTCGTCGACATCAAGGCAACACAAACTGCAGCTGTTGTTACCAACATGCCAGCTGCAGACTACGCGACCGGCACCTACTACGGAGTGGTCAAGAACACCACTGCAGCGTGCACTGCTGGGGCGGGACTGGCTGTACCGGCTGCGAATTGGCAAACCACTGGCTTCCCAACCGGGTAGCTGCCCACCAAGATCTGCTTCGGGAGTTAAGTTATTCTCCCCCGAGCCGCCGATCTGAGAATGCGATGGACCTCCTGACTTCGGTCAGGAGGTCCTTTCGCGGGACGTTTGCCAGTTCGCATGTTCCCGGCAGTCGGTGAGGTCGACGAAGCTCTCACCGGCGAAGAAGTTGTTCCGCACATAGGGCACAACTCTTTCCACGCGAGGCTTGGACCGCGCCGTCAACTACGCCGGATTGCGGAGCTGAACGACAGACAGTCAGGGTGACCCATCCCTTCCATCCATGGTCAGGCCTGGAGTTCGTGTTCATCAGCCTGCGTCGCACGTGGGGGGAGGATCGGGTGTTCTTCTTCACCGATGACGGCAGGCAGACGTCCCTGCCCACGGCGTGGACCGATGCCGCTCAGCCAGATGTCTTCGTGGCGCTGGCGGATGGACACTGTCCGTTCCGCATTGAGGATCTGCTCATCCTGGTGGACCTCGTGGACGGGCTTCATGCCGACCTTAGCAGCGGCGGAGTGTAAGGAGGATTTCGCCGACTGTGACAGGATGATTATGCCGTCGACTATTAAACGTGTCGTTGTCGGTGTTGAAGAATATCCATGAAATAAGGCATGAGAGACGTCTAGATGCTTGACACGGCTCAGATCGTCGGCATAATGATACTTACATTCATGTGATTCGGGAGGTCGCCATGGCGAAAGGCAGGGAGGATCCGAAGGTGGGGGCACTGCGTGCCGAGCGAAGCTTGAACCCCCACCCGGAATCGGTCACCGACGACCGCTTCTCGGCCTCGGACTTCTTCGACGCCAGGGATCTGGTCCAGGTCAAGTACGAGATGCTGCGCCGGGTCCGCGAGGAGGGCCAGCAGGTGAGCCAGGCCAGCGCCGCCTTCGGCTTGTCGCGGCCCTCCTTCTACGAGGCCCGGGCTGCCTTCGCGGCGTCGGGCCTGCCGGGGCTTGTGCCACAGCGGCCGGGGCCGCGGCGGGCCCACAAGCTCTCCGACCCGGTGGTCGATGCCCTGGAGCTGGCGCTGGCCGAGGATCCTGCGCTGAGCAGCAACGCTCTGGCGGGGATGGTCGAGGAGCGCTTCGGGTTGAGAGTCCATCCGCGCAGTGTCGAGCGGGCTCTGGGGCGGCGACGAAAGGGGGGGCTCCAGACGACGACATGACCATCATCGCCCCCGCCGCCGAGCTGGAAGAGAGCTACGAGGCGCTCCGCGCTCAGGCACTCGGCGAGATCCCAAGCACGACGCCCCGCGGCCTGGCCCTCTTGCTTCGGCGCGGCATGGCTGCCTGGATGCGCGCCTGCCCGCCGCGGCCGAGACTGACGCCGGCGATGGCGGCAGGCCATGCGCAGGCAGACCGAGGCGTGGCCGGTGTGAGCGGCGAGCTGGTGCGGCTGCTCGCCGCCATGGTCCTCAGTCGGCAGAGGAGGTGCTGCGCATGAACGCCGAGCAGCACCAGAAGGTGACCCCGAGCCACTTGCAGCGGCGTGCGTATCTCTACGTGCGCCAGAGCACCCTGCGTCAGGTGTTCGAGAACACCGAGAGCACCAAGCGGCAGTACGCGCTGCGTGAGCGCGCGGTCGCCCTGGGCTGGCCGCTCGACCACGTCGTGGTCATCGACAGCGACCAGGGTCAATCGGGGGCGGACAGCGACCGGGAAGGCTTTCAGAAGCTGGTCGCCGCCGTGGGCATGTGCGAGGTCGGCCTGGTACTCGGATTGGAGGTTTCCCGCCTCGCCCGCAACTCCTCGGACTGGCATCGCCTGCTCGAGATCTGCGCCCTCACGGACACCCTGATCCTCGACGAGGACGGCCTGTACAACCCGGCTCACTTCAACGACCGGCTCCTGCTCGGCCTCAAGGGCACCATGAGCGAGGCGGAGCTGCACGTGCTGCGCGCCCGTCTCATCGGCGGCCAGCTGGCCAAGGCCAGTCGGGGTGAGCTGGAGATGAAGCTGCCAGTGGGCTTGGTCAACGATGCTGCGGGGCATGTCATCCTCGACCCCGACCTGCAGGTGCAGAACGCTGTCCGCACCTTCTTCGACACCTTCCGCCGCACCGGCTCGGCGACGGCTACGGTGCGCAGCTTCCGGGAGCAGGGCCTGCTCTTCCCCCGACGGCTGAGCACCGGACCTCACAAGGGTGAGGTCGCCTGGGCACCGTTGATGCACAGCCGCGCCCGCCGGATGCTGTGGAACCCACGGTACACCGGCGCCTTCGTCTACGGGCGGAGCGAAACCCGTCGATCGGTCGGAGGCAAGGAGCGACGCCGCCTGCTGCCCCGCGACAGGTGGCACACGGTGATCCTCAACGCCCATGCCGAGTACATCAGTTGGGAGGACTACGAGGAAAACCTGCGCCGACTCCATGAGAACGCTCAGGCGTGCGGGGCCGACCGGCGCAAGAGCCCGCCCCGAGAAGGGCCAGCGCTCCTCCAGGGTCTTGCCATCTGCGGTCGGTGCGGGCGACGTATGGGCGTTCGGTACTACGTGAACCGGCACGGCGAGCTGGTCCCCGAGTACATCTGTCAGAAGCGCGCCGTGGAGACCACGGAGCCGGTGTGCCAGCGCTTCGTGGGGGCCGCCCTGGATCGCGCGATCGGCGACCTGCTCGTGACGACGCTCACCCCACTCGCTGTCGAGGTGGCCCTTGCGGTTCAGGAGGAGCTCCAGGCTCGTGCCGACGAGGCCGACCGGCTTCGNNCGCCAGCAGGTGGAACGAGCACGCTACGAGGCTGAGTTGGCTCAGCGCCGGTACATCCGCGTCGATCCTGACAACCGGTTGGTGGCCGAGTCGTTGGAGGCGGACTGGAACCACAAGCTGCGAG
>PLAX01000171.1:0-24929 GCA_003135255.1 Candidatus Dormiibacterota bacterium
TCGCCCCAAGTGCCGGAATCGGGCATGCATCCCGGCAGGCCGGGCCGCCTTGACCGAGACAGACCTGTCTGTTAGCGTCCTTCGAGCGGGGCGCCGGCGAATGGCGCCCGCCGGAAGAGAGCCCCGTCGCATCGCCTCAAGGAGAGCCGCACGTGAAGATCGCTGTATTGGGAACGGGCGTGGTGGGGCAGACGCTGGCCGGCCGGTTGGCGGCACTCGGCCACCAGGTGACTGTCGGTACGCGCGACCCGGAGGCGACGCTGGCCCGCACCGCACCGGAGGAGGGTTCGGACACACCGGTCTTCTCCGCGTGGCAGGCCGAGAATCCCCAGGTGGAGCTCGCCACCTTCGACGGCGCCACCGTGCAGGCCGAGTTGATCATCAACGCGACCGGCGGGGGAGTGTCGCTCGCAGCGCTGGCAGTCGCCGGCGCCGCGAACCTGGACGGCAAGGTCATCCTCGATGTGGCCAACACGCTGGACTTCTCCAACGGTTTTCCGCCGTCGCTCTCCGTGGTCAACACCGACAGCCTTGCGGAACAGATCCAGCGAGCTTATCCCGCGGCCAGGGTGGTCAAGTCCCTCAACACCATGAACTGCCAGGTGATGGTCGATCCCGCCCGCGTGCCCGGCGAGCACGCCGTGTTCGTCTCCGGCGACGACCCCGCCGCCAAGGCGACGGTGGCGGAGCTGCTGAGCGAGCTCGGCTGGCCGCCCAGCGCAATCTGGGATCTCGGTACCCTCTCCACGGCGCGCGGCGCCGAGATGATCCTGCCGCTGTGGCTCTCGATCATGCGGAAGCTGGGCGGCGGAGAGTTCAACTTCGCCATCGCCAGGGCCTGAGGCGGAAGCCAGCGCCATGGTGGCCCGGCCAGGCGGGCAGCGCGCCTCACCCACCCCTCGGGGTGAGGCGAGGGAGCGCATTCTCGAGACCGCCTTCCGGCTCTTCTACGCTCATGGCGTGCGCGGTGTCGGGGTAGACACGATCATCGCCGCGTCCGGGGTCGCCAAGGCCACCTTCTACAAGCACTTTCCGAGCAAGGACGACCTCGCGGTCGCCTACCTCGACCGCGTCGACGCCCTGTGGCGCGGGCAGCTCCAGGCCGCCGCCGCGGCGGCCGGTCCTGATCCACGGGTCCGGCTCGTCGGCATGTTCGACGCCCTGCTCGCGGTCTGCGAGCAGGACGACTTCCACGGCTGCGCCTTCATCAACACGGCGGCCGAGTCAGCGCCGGGCAGCCCTGTGCATGCGCGCAGCGTGGAGCACAAGACGGAGGTGCGCGCATGGGTGCGCGACATCGCGGTACAGGGCGGTGCGCGTGACCCGGCGGCACTCGCCCGAGCGCTCACCCTCCTCCTCGATGGCGCCCTTGCGGAGGGCGTGCTCGACGGAGACCCGTCCGCCGCCCGGGCGGCCAAGGACGCCGCCGCCGCGCTGGTCGAGACGCACTGCCGCGCCTGAGGACGCGGCGAGTCAGCCGGCCGCGATCATCCCCTGGCGGGTGCCAGCAGCGGGATCACCCGCAGCAGCAGTCGCCGGCCATCAGCCCGAGGCCGATGCCGAGCATCCAGACGTCCTTGCTGACGGGAAGACCGGCGGGGGTCGGCCAGATGCTGCCCGCCTTGCGCAGCGCCGGGGTGCGCCAGTACATGGCGAGCAGTCCACCGGAGAATGCGGTCAGCGCCGCTCCGGCCAGACGGTCGCGCACGAAGGGGGAGAGCAGGGCGGCCCCGGTGGCGACCTCGGAGGCGGAGAGCAGCTTGGCGAACGTCGTTGCGGGGATCCGGCTGAGGAAGGGGAAGGCCCCGGCGGCCATCCCGTGGAGGGTCGCGGCGCGTTCCGCCGGCAGATGCCACTTCTCGGTGCCGGAATGCAGGATGAAGGCGCCGGTCGCGAGGCGGCCCGGTATGGAGCGGACGGTGATGTGGCCCGGCATGGTCGTTGCCTCCTTGTCCCCCCGTCAGCGGCGGTCAGTTGGGGCCGCGTCCGGCCCAGCGCAGCACGAGGTACACCGCCAGCCCGATCACCGCGAGGACCACCACAGTCCTGATCAGGAAGAGGGCCACCCCGACGACCCAGCCCAGCACGACGTAGGCGAGGATCACGGCGATCACTGCGACCACGATCACGGTGAGCGCGTGGTGCGGACGGATCACTGCCTGCGAACGGTTCGGCGAACTGTTCATGGGCCGATCATCCCACGTTCCCACTCGGGCCGCCGGCCGGTGGGATCGGCCTGCCGAGACGGAGCGACCATGCTCTGGAGACCGTCGAGGAGCGCATCGAGTGCATCCCGCTGGAGGACCAGCATGCGGCGCCCTCCCTCCGCCGAGGTGGCGACGAGGCCCGCGTCGCGCAGGATCTTCACGTGGTTGCTGACCGTCGGCTGGGCCAGCCCGAAGAGGGCGGCGAGCTCGGTGACGGTGCTCGGAGCGGAGCGCAGCACCTCCACCATGGCGAGCCGGGTCGGGTCCGAGATGGTCTTCAAGCGTCGCGCCAGGACTTCGGTGCGTGCCCGTGCCTCCGCGCCGCTGCCCTCTGCGCGCACCCCGATGAGCACCATCCCGGGCAGGTCCACCAGGGACCCGAGATGGGCGAAATAGGCGGGGACCACCGCGATGATGCCCTCCGGGGGGAGGGACGCGACCAGGTCCTCGAGGAGGTGCCCGCCCGGCGTGTGAGCGCTGTGGGCGATCTCCTGCCAGGTGGCGCCGCGATGCTGGATCTGACGCCGCGCGGCGACCGCGGCCTCGACCGATCTGAGACCGTTGCGCATCCAGTCCGGCCTGATCGCGGACCAGACGTCGCGGACGACCTCCGCATAGGCGCGGCGGTGTTCCGCTGATGAGCGGAGCCGGGCCAGGCGGTTGCGCAAGGACGCCCGATCCTCCTCGGTCTCGGAGGCAAGCCGCAGGTCAACCGGTGCCGAGACGCAGAGATCCTCCAACCGCCCCAGCAGCTCCTCCGCATCGAGCGTCAACAGCAGCCCTGCGTGGTGGGCGAGGACCGCCAGCTCCATCGAGCCACCGAGGTCCGTCGTCGTCTCCGGGGCACCCCAGAGGGCGCGCACGCGCTCGCCCAGCCGGGGCGTTTCGTCGTAGACCCTGCCCAGGGTGGCGTGATCCCGGCGGAAGGAGGGCTGCGAGGCCGCGTGCAGGACCCAGTCGAGCTCGACGGCGATGGACCCCGCCACCGCCACGTCGGGCCGGCGCTCGGCGGTGGCCTCCTCCTCGTGGTAGAACGGCATAGCCAAGAGACTATATCACGATGTGGCTTGACGCGCCGGCTATATCCATGCAAAGATACCGATATGACTATGAACCCATGGATCACCGAGCAGCTGGCGAGGACGCGGATCGACGATCTGCGCCGCACCGCCGGCGTGGATCAGTCCACCCACGACCTCGCGGGCCGGGTGTGGCGCCTTCGCGGCCCGAGACGGGTGCGCATGAGGGTGCGCGGCGGGGGCACCGGCACCTCGTCGTAACGGCGCCGCAGCACCCTGCTGTCGGCCAAGGCGGCTAGCATGTGCGCAGCCGTGTGCTCATCGAACCCCCTCCCGCGACCTGGGTGGGCGCGTCCCAGCATGTCCTCGCAGCGCTGATGGGATGATCGAGTTGATGCGCCGGAATCGCGCGGCGGCGACCGAACCGATGGGCCGGAGTTGAGAGATGAGCCTTCGCCGTCTTGAGTTGACGCAGCTTCCCGACCTCGCCCACGGCACCCAGCGAGCGGGCCCCGTCCGCAGCCGCCGGCCCACCTACGTTGACCTGCTGCCCCCCTGCAACGACGGCTGCCCGGCCGGGGAGAACATCCAAGCGTGGCTCGGCCTCGTCCGCGACGGCCACCACCAGGAGGCCTGGCGGCAGCTGGTCGCCGACAACCCGCTCCCGGCCATCCACGGGCGGGTCTGCTACCACCCCTGCGAGGACGTCTGCAACCGCGCCGAGCTGGACAGCTCGGTCTCGATCCACTCGGTCGAGCGCTTCCTCGGCGACCTGGCCCTCGGCTCGGGCTGGCCGCTGCCTGCCGCCGCGCCCACGAGCGGCAAGCGCGTGCTGGTCGTGGGGGCGGGCCCGAGCGGCCTCTCCGCCGCCTACCAACTGGCGCGCCAGGGCCACCAGGTGGAGATCCGCGACCTGAGCCCCGAGCCGGGCGGGATGATGCGCTACGGCATCCCCGAATACCGGCTGCCGCGCGACGTGGTGGCCGGCGAGCTGGCCCGCATCGAGGCGCTGGGCGTGCGCTTCGTCCTCGGCCACCGGGTCACCGACCTCGCCGCCGAGCGGGCCGAGGGCGGGTTCGACGCCGTCTTCGTGGCCGTCGGCGCCCACCTCTCCAAGCACGTCGACATCCCCGCCCAGGACGCCGGCCGGATCATCGACGCGGTGCCCTTCCTGCGCGAGGTGGCGGCCGGCGGGCGTCCGGTCCTCGGCCGTCGGGTCGCGGTCTACGGCGGCGGCAACACCGCCATGGATGCGGCCCGGGTGGCCAAGCGGCTCGGGGCCAGCGAGGCGCTCATCGTCTACCGCCGTGATCGGGAGCGGATGCCGGCCCATGAGGAGGAGGCGGAGGCGGCGGAGCGCGAGGGAGTGCGGATCAATTGGCTGCACACCATCACCGCCTTCGACGGTCCCGAGCTGACCGTGGAGGTCATGGAGCTGGACGAGAAGGGGTTCCCCCAGCCCACCGGGCGGATGGAGCGGCTCGCCGCCGACACCCTCATCCTCGCCGTTGGTCAGGACGCCGACACCGGCTTTCTCCGCCACGTGCCGGGCGTGGAGTTCAAGGCCGACGGGACGGTCATGGTCTCGAGCTCGATGATGACCGGGTGCCCCGGGGTCTTCGCCGGCGGCGACATGGTGCCCTCGCTGCGGACGGTGACCGTGGGTGTCGGCCACGGCAAGAAGGCGGCCCGCTTCATCGACGCGTACCTGCGCGAGACCGCGGCGCCGTCCGCCGCCAAGCACTCCGTGGCGAGCTTCGACCGACTGCATCCCTGGTATTTCGCCGACGCCAGCTCGCGCCGGCAACCGGAGCGCGAGCCGGTGGAGCGGGTGGCCGACTTCGCCGAGATCGTCGGCGGTCTCAGCCAGGCGGAGGCCGTCTTCGAGGCGCAGCGCTGCCTCTCCTGCGGCAACTGCTTCGAGTGTGACGGCTGCCTGGGCTCCTGCCCGGAGGATGCCGTCGTCAAGCTCGGGACCGGGCACCGCTACCGCTTCGACTACGACCGCTGCACCGGGTGTGGAACGTGCTTCGAGCAGTGCCCGGTGCACGCCATCGAGATGATCGGGGAGCCCGGCTGATGCGCACGACCATCGACGGCAACGAGGCGGCGGTCTCGGCCGCCTACCGGCTCAACGAGGTCTGCTGCATCTACCCCATCACCCCCTCGTCCCCGATGGCCGAGCTGGCCGACGAGTGGGCCAGCCAGGGACGCAAGAACGTCTGGGGAAGCGTGCCCTCGGTGGTGGAGATGCAGAGTGAGGGCGGTGCCGCCGGGGCGCTCCACGGGTCGCTCCAGGGTGGAGCGCTGACCACCACCTTCACGGCCTCGCAGGGGCTGCTCCTGATGATTCCCAACATGTACAAGATCGCCGGCGAGCTGACCCCGTGCGTCTTCCACGTCGCGGCGCGCTCCCTGGCCGCGCAGGCGCTGTCGATCTTCGGCGATCACTCCGACGTGATGGCGGTCCGCCAGACCGGATTCGCGCTGCTCGCCTCGGCATCCGTGCAGGAGGCCCACGACCTGGCGGTGGTGGCCCAGGCCGCGACGCTCCGCACCCGGATCCCCTTCGTCCATTTCTTCGACGGCTTCCGCANNGGCCGGGCGCTCTCGCCGGAACGGCCGTTCATCCGCGGCACGGCACAGAACCCGGACGTCTACTTCCAGGCGCGCGAGACGGTCAACCCGTTCTACGCGCGGGTCCCCTCCGCGGTCCAGGAGGCGATGGATGCGCTGGCCGAGCGGACCGGGCGCCATTACAGCCTCGCCGAGTACCACGGGGCCCCCGACGCCGAGCGCGTCATCGTCGCGATGGGATCGGGCGCGCAGACCGCCGCGGAGACCGCGGCCCACCTCGTGGCGCAGGGGGAGAAGGTCGGCGTGGTGCAGCTCCGCCTCTATCGCCCGTTCCCGACCGCCGAGCTGCTCGCGGTCATCCCGGCGAGCGCCCGCCGCGTCGCCGTGCTGGACCGCACCAAGGAACCGGGCGCGCTCGGTGAACCGCTCTTCCTCGACGTGCTGGGCGGGCTCGCGGAGGCGCACTCCGCCGGCACCCGCGAGACCATGCCGATCGTCATCGGCGGCCGCTACGGGCTCTCCTCCAAGGAGCTGACCCCGGCGATGGTCGCCGGCATCTTCTCCGAGCTGAGCGCGGAGCGGCCGCGCTCCCGCTTCACGATCGGCATCAACGATGACGTGAGCGGCACCAGCCTCCCCTACGACCGCACCCTCGACATCGAGTCGCCGCGGACGCTCCGCGCCGTCTTCTTCGGGATGGGCTCGGACGGGACCGTCGGAGCAAACAAGAACACCATCAAGATCCTCGGCGAGGACCCGGGGCGTCACGCCCAGGGGTACTTCGTCTACGACTCCAAGAAGTCCGGCTCGGAGACGGTCTCGCACCTCCGCTTCGGCCCGGATCCGATCCGGGCGCCGTACCTCATCGACCAGGCCGGCTTCGTCGGCTGCCATCACCCCCGGCTGATCGAGCGTCCCGAGGTGCTGCAGCGGGCGGCCCCGGGGGCGACCTTCCTGCTCAACACCTCGGTCCCGCCGGCGGAGGTATGGGACTCGCTGCCCCGCGAGGCGCAGGAGCAGCTCCTCGCCAAGCGGATCACCCTCTACATCATCGATGCCGGGCGGGTGGCCCGCGAGGCCGGGCTCGCCGGACGGGTCAACACGGTGCTCCAGACCTGCTTCTTCGCCATCTCCGGCGTGCTCCCTCAGGAGGAGGCGATCGCGGAGATCAAGCACGCCATCTCCAAGAGCTACGCGCGCCGCGGCCCCAAGGTCATCGCCCAGAACGAGGCCGCGGTGGACGCCGCCGTGGCCTCGCTGCACTGTGTCGAGCTCCCGGCGCGGGTGACCGCCGCCCGCGGCGTGCGTCCCCTCGTCCCTGAGGATGCCCCGGAGTTCGTCCGCAATGTGATCGGCGCGATGATGGCCGGCCACGGAGAGGACCTCCCGGTGAGCGCCCTCCCGGTTGACGGCACCTACCCCAGCGGCACCGCGGCCTACGAGAAACGCAACATCTCCGACGAGGTGGCGGTCTGGGACCCGAACCTCTGCATCCAGTGTGGCAACTGCAGCTTCGTCTGCCCGCACAGCGTCATCCGTTCCAAGCTCTATGACTCCGCGCAGCTGGCCGGGGCACCGGACGAGTACATGTCGATGCCGCTCAACTCGCGCGGCCTGCCCGATAGCCGCTTCACCCTGATGGTCTACCTGGAGGACTGCACCGGCTGCGGGCTCTGCGTCGAGGCCTGCCCGGTCTCCGCCCCGGCGGACCCAAAGCACAAGGCGATCAACCTCGCGGGGCGCGAGCCACGGGTGGCCGCCGAGCGGCGCAACATCGCGTTCTTCGAGAGCCTCCCCACCGCCGACCGGTCGCGCGTGGACTTCAGCACGGTGCGGGGCACCCAGTATCTGCAGCCGCTCTTCGAGTTCTCCGGGGCCTGCGCCGGCTGCGGCGAGACCCCCTACCTGAAGCTCCTCTCGCAGCTCTTCGGCGACCGCCTGATGGTCGCCAACGCCACCGGTTGCTCCTCGATCTACGGTGGCAACCTGCCGACCACGCCGTGGACGCGGGATGCCGTTGGGCGCGGGCCCGCCTGGTCCAACTCGCTGTTCGAGGACAACGCCGAATTCGGCCTCGGATTCCGGCTCGCCGCCGACCAGCAGCTCCAGGTGGCTCGCGAGCGGCTCGGCGAGCTGCGCGACACGGTGGGCGCGGAGCTCGTCGACGCCATCCTCAACGCGCCGCAGCGGCGGGAGTCCGAGTACTCGGACCAGCGCGAGCGGGTCGACGAGCTGCACCGGCGCCTGGACGCGCTGGGGGATGCGGCCGGGCCCGCGGTCACCGACCTGCGCAGCGTCATGGACCAGCTGGTGCGCCGCAGCGTGTGGATCGTTGGCGGCGACGGCTGGGCCTACGACATCGGTTCCGGCGGTCTGGACCACGTGCTGGCCAACGGTCGCGACGTCAACGTGCTGGTGCTCGACACCGAGGTCTACTCCAACACCGGCGGCCAGGCGTCCAAGTCGACACCGCTCGGCGCCGTGGCCAAGTTCGCGTCCGCGGGCAAGCGGGTGGGCAAGAAGGACCTCGCCCTCCAGGCGATCGCCTACGGCAACGTCTACGTCGCCCGGGTGGCGATGGGCGCCGACCCCGAGCAGACGCTCCGGGCGCTGCGCGAGGCGGAGGCCTACGAGGGCCCCTCACTGGTCATCGCCTACAGCCATTGCATCGCCCACGGGATCGAGAAGGACGGGATGCTCCTCCGCAACGGCATGGACCAGCAGTACCGGGCCGTCGCCAGTGGGGCCTGGCCGCTCGTCCGCTACGACCCGCTGGTGCGCGGCGGGGGCGGCAACCCCTTCCTCCTCGACTCGCCCCGGCCCCGCATGGCGCTGACCGAGTACACCGGGCGGGAGCTCCGCTACCGAAGCCTCGCCCGCACCCACCCGGCGGAGGCGGAGAAGCTGGTCCAGCTCGCCCAGGAGGAGGTAGACCGGCGCTGGGCGACCTACGAGGAGATGGCCTCCCACGGCGCCGACCGGTTCCCGAGCGCCGGCACCGGTGACCTCGCACCTGCGGGTGCCGAGGAGCGGAAGAATTGAACCTGGAGACCACCTACCTGGGTCTGGTCCTGCCGAGCCCGCTGGTGGCGTCGGCCGGTCCGCTCACGCGCTCGGTGCCCGGGATCCGCCGTCTCGCCGCCGCCGGGGTCGGAGCGGTCGTGCTGCCGTCCCTCTTCGAGGAGCAGATCCGGCGCGAGGCGGAGCGGGACGCCGCACTGGCCGAGGCCGGGTCCGAGAGCTTCGGCGAGGCCCTCTCCTACCTCCCGGCGCCGTCCGGTGACGGGGAGCCACTCCAGTACCTGAGCCTGATCGAGCGGGCGAGCGCGGCCGTGAAGATCCCGGTGATCGCGAGCCTGAACGGCGCCACCGCCGGGGGCTGGACCGCCTACGCCTCGTCGATGCAGAGCGCGGGCGCCGCCGCCCTCGAGCTCAACATCTATTACCTGCACGGGGATCCGCTGACGCCCGCGCGCGACGTCGAGGAGCGCTACATCGAGATCCTCTCCGCCGTGAGGGCTGCGGTCACCATCCCGATCGCGGTCAAGCTGGCCCCCTATCTCAGCTCGATGGGGGAGATGGCGATCCGCCTCCAGCGGGCGGGCGCGAACGGCCTGGTCCTCTTCAACCGCTTCATGCAATCCGACATCGACCCCGACACCCTCACCGTCACGTCCGGGCTCACCCTCTCCAACCCCGCCGAGGGGGTGCTGCCGCGCTCCTGGATCGCCCGGCTGGGCGGGACCGTCGCGCTGTCCCTCGCGGCCAGCACGGGTGTGGAGAGCGCCCACGACGTGGCCGCCTACCTGCTGGCCGGCGCCGACGTGGTGATGAGCACCTCCTCGCTGCTCCGCCACGGGCCCGAGCACGCGGTGGCGCTGCTCGACGGGCTCCAGGCGTGGATGGCCCGCAAGGGCTTCGTGAGCCTCGACCAGGTGCGGGGACGGCTGTCCCCGGGGAGCGGCGCCGACGCCGCCGCCTACGGGCGATCCAGCTACCTCACGACCATCGACGAGGCGACGCAGACCTACGCTCCCGGCTGAGGACGACACGCTCGCTTCCCGGCACCCGGCCGCCGGCCTGGCCGCGCTTGCGGCTCTGGGCGGTGCCGCCTTCTGCTTCGTAACCGGCGAGAACCTTCCCGTGGGGTTGCTGCCCCAGCTCTCCGCGGGGCTGCGCGTCTCGCTCTCCGCCGTCGGATTGCTGGTGACCATCTACGCGCTGGTGGTCGTCGCCGTGTCGGCGCCGCTCACCCACCTGACCCGCGGCATCCCCCGCCGCCCGCTCCTCGCCGGCCTGCTGGGCACCTTCGTGCTCGCGACCCTGGCGGCATCCGCAGCTCCGAGCTACGGCTGGCTGATCGCCGCGCGGGTGGTGATCGCCCTCGCCCAGGCTCTCTTCTGGTCCATCGTCGCGGTGGTCGCGGTCGACCTCTTCCCGTCGCGGGCACGGGGACGGGCGGTCGCGGGGGTGTTCGCCGGCAGCTCGATCGGACTGATCCTGGGGGTTCCCGCCGGAACCTGGATCGGTCAGCTGGCGGGGTGGCGGCTCGCCTTCGTGGGCCTGAGCGGCCTCGGCCTCCTCGACCTCGCCGCCCTGGCCGCGCTCCTGCCGCCGATGCGATCGGGTGAGGGGCATGCCGCCACCGGCACCCACCCGGACAGACGCCGCTACCTGCTGACGGTGCTCACCACCATCCTCTGCGTGAGCGGTTCCTTCACCGCCTACACGTACGTCACCGCCTTCGTGACCCGGGTCAGCGGCCTGCCGCTCCGGGCCGTCGCGCCGATCCTGCTGCTCGTCGGGGTTGCCGACGCGGTGGGGACCGTGGGCATCGGGTTTCTGCTCGACCGGCGGCCGACGCTGGCCCGGGTCGGCCCGGTGGTCGTGCTCGCCGCCGCACTCTTCGCGCTCTTCGCCTTCGGCTCCTCGGGCACCGCGACCATCGTCCTCGAGGCCTGCGCCGGCATCGGTCTCTCCGGCGTGGCCATCGCCCTCCAGAGCCACGTCCTGGTGGTGGCACCGCGGCGCACCGACATCGCCTCGGCCTGGTACTCGGCCTCCTTCAACGTCGGCATCGCCGGGGGCCCGCTGGTGGGGGCGCTGGTCCTCTCCACCCTCGGGCTGCGCTTCACGCCGCTGGTCGGAGGCGCGCTGGCGCTGCTNNCGGTCGAGGCCAGCGGCTTGGTCAGGTCGTACAGCGTGGTGCCGCCGACGGTGGTAGCGGAGTAATGGCTCTCCACCCACGAGGTGATCTCGCTCGACTCGGCCGAGCCGCCGCCGCCGCTCCCGGCCGCGATGAAGTAGTGGATCTCGTGCTTGCCAGCCAGTTTCTCGAAGGCGGCGAGGGTTGGCCACGGGTCGGTGCCGTTGAAGCCGCCGATGGCCATCACCGGGTCGCCGGTCGCGAGCTCATCCCGCGTGGGGTCGAGGTGGTGGACGCCGCCAACCCGGCCATCCTGGCTCGCAAAGACGGCGGCCGGCAGTCGCTGACCATCCCGGTGCGGCCGGTTCGCTGGGGTGCTTACTCCCTGGGCACGGTCCACCTGCGCGCCTTCGACGACTTCCGGTTGCGCCGGTTCGAGGCGCGGGTGCGTGCCGACATGGTGGTGCGCGCCTACCCGGCAACGGAGAGGCTGCGCACCCTCGTCCGTCCGCTGCGCACCCACGTCTATGCCGGCAACCGGGTCGCCGCCCAGAAGGCGGAGGGGATCGAGTTCGCCGATCTCCGTCCGTACGTCTCGGGCGACCGGGTGCGCAGTGTTGACCGGCGGGCCTCCGCACGTCGGGGCGAGCTTTGGGTCAACCAGCGGCATCCCGAGCGCAACGTCGATGTCGTGCTCCTGCTGGACACCTTCGCCCACGCCGGGCCGGAGGGGGAGGGCACCCTGGAGCAGATGGTGCGGGGCGCGTCCTCGCTCGCCTCGGCCTGGCTCCGTGACCGCGACCGCATCGGGGTCATCAGCTTTGGCGGGACGCTGCGCTGGCTGGAGGTGGGTGACGGCCCGCATCACGCCTACCGGCTGATCGATGCCTTGCTGGACACCCAGGTCGTCTTCAGCTACCTGTGGAAGGGGGCCGAGCTGATCCCGGTGCGGCTGTTGCCCCCCACGCCCTGATCGTCGGCATCACCCCTTGTCGGCATCGGGCTCCTGTTCGTCGCCGAGCTCTCCCACACAGCGTGTGAATGGCGGGGACCGCACGCCGTGGAGGCCTCCGTCGAGCTCCGCCGATGGGCCCGCCTGGCGGCTGCCGGCGCGGCGGGGGCGGTCGCGGGGGGTGGGGCGCTGGCGCTGGCCGCGGCAGTGCCCGGACCGGTGCCGGCACTGCTGATCGGGGCCGCCGGAGTGGTGGGACTGGTGGGGCTCACCACCTGGCTCCGGCATGCGACGTCACAGGAAGCGCCGCCCGTCGCGTGACGGCGGGGGGAGACGCGCCGGCCCCGTGACCGCGGGGAGTTTCGGGCGGGGCCGGCGGTTCAGGATTCTTCGAAGCCCTGCCCCTCGAGGACCTTCCCCGTGCGGGTGACCACCAGGGCGACGCTCACCTCGCGGGAGGCGATGCCGAAGGGGAGCGGCGACACCCGCGCGCTCACCGTGTAGTACATGGTGCCGCTGGCGTCGATGCGCTCGGTGCACGTCGTCTGGCCCACGGCGGCGAAGTCGCTGAGGTTGTCCAGGCCGCACCCGCTCAGCATCGGCTGGGCAGGGTTGATCTCACTCGCAGAAGGCGTGAACTCCGGAACGCCGTAGTCACGGATGACGCTGGCCGGGAGCGGAAGGCTCGGATTGCCCGACACGTATGCCACGGAGCCGTCCCAGCAGACGTTGGCCCGAAGTCCCACGCTGGCTCCGAACTCGGCGCCGGCCATGACGCCGCCGGCGTAGGTCTGGCAGGTCGTGCCGGAGGGCCCTCCCCCCGACGATGAGAAGGAGCCGTGGGGGGCGGATTGCAGGGGGAGCCAGACCACCGCGGCGAACCACGCGGCGGCGATCCCGGGGAGGACCAACCACGCCACCCAGGTCCGGCGCCGGTCGCGCTCGGTGCCGTCTGCGACTCCGTCCGTGTCCCCACCCCCGTCCTCCCGCCAGGCGATGACGCAGGTGGGGAGCATGAGCAGCACCTCGGCCAAGGCGATCACGATCCGTCCGGGGGTGCCGGTGTTCACGGCGGAGAACGCTGGGATCGAGAACTGTGAGGTGGTCGCGCTGATGACCGTTACCGCGATGTCCGAGGCGAGCCATAGGACATAGAGCAGCACGATGGCAAGTCCGATCCAGCGGAAGCCACGGCGATAGGCGAAGTCCCGCAGTCGGCGCTGCCGCTCATCCAGACGCGAGCCGCGCCGGAAGGCGAGCCACCCGGTCGCCTGGAGAAGGAGGATGTCAAGCCCGGCGAGGGCCATGACGACCAGGATGCCGAAGCCGTGAAGGGGCAGTGCCGAGGCGAGCAGCGCGATCAGGGTCCACGCGGCGACGACCAGGCTGCGCCGGCCCGGCCGCCCCGCGAGCCGAGCGCGGATGATGGGCGTCGAGCCGCTCACGGGAATCGCTCCACATGACCGTTCTTGTCGATGATGACCTGAACTGTCACCTGACGACGGAGGAACGGGAGCAGGTCCGGCGAGAGCGCGACCCGCCAGGTGAAGGTGAGGGTTCCGTCGGCAGCGGTCGTGCGCGTGCACTGTTCCGTGGTGACCGCGACCAGGAGCCCTCCACCCATCATGCAGTCGCCCTGGTTCATCCCGTACTCCTCAGTGGCGCGTTGCCCGTCCCCGCATGCCTGCGCGCTGACCGGCAGCTCGGCGTCGACGCCCCACCCGGTCTCCACCTCGGCGTTGAAGGTATGGCACGTGAGTTGGATGACCTGTGGCGTGGTGGACGAGGGGGATGCCGGCGTGCCGCTCAGCACAGGCCCGGGCTGCGGGGTCGACACGTGCGACGAGATGCGCAGGGGAAGAACGACGACGGCTACGGATCCCAGCAGCGGGAGGACAAGGACCAGGACCACGAGCGCGACCGCCACGCGCGCCTGCACATTCACGGGGTGGGGGCGCACTGGCACGTCGCTCTCCGGCGGGGGCGGGGCGGGCTCGATGAAGGCCAGCCCCATCGCGGGAAGGACAAAGAGCAGCTCCAGGAAGACGAAGAACCCGCCGGTTCCGAGCACGTGCTCGGCCCACTCCCGGCTCGGTGTCGAGACGACGTCGGCAAGCAGGAACGCTCCGACAACTGCGGCGAAGATCGGGTAGGCGAGGCGATGAGCGCGGTTGCGGAGCCCCTCCTGGCGCTCGTCGATCGCGCTCTCCGAGGCGGTGGCCATCCGTTCGGTCGCATTCCCCAGGGCGATGTTGAGGAGCACGAGGAAGATCAGCAGCAGGAGGGTGGCGGAACCCAGCTCGGAATCGGTCGGCGAGCTGGCGACGAGGACGACGCAGTCGGCGGCGATCGCGACCACCAGGACGCGGCGCACTGCCCGCCGGCCAAGCCAGCTTCCCGGCTCCCTGCGCACCCCGGCCACCACCGCCCACGTGACCAGCACCAGCAGGAGGTAGCCGACCAGCGGCAGGATCGCCAGAAGGCCGTTCGCCGTGACGAGGGCCAGAGGGCCGAGGATCAGCAGGAGGAAGGCGCACCCGGCGGCGATAGCGGTCATCCGGTTGGAGAAGAGCCGCGGGCGGTGGCGCCGCTCGCCGCCGGGGCTTGCGTTCACGGGCGGCCTCCTTCCACGCTGTCGTCCGACATGGACGCCGGAACAGGAGGGGTGGCCTCCGTCTGGCGCTGGCGCCCGTACAGCTCCTCGCTCATGGGGCGGAGTGGGGTGCGCGAGAAGATCGCCTCGATCGGCAAACCGAACACCTCGCTGAGCCGGAAGGCGAGCTCGAGGCTGGGGTTGTAGTCGCCCCGTTCCAGGTAGCCGACCGTCTGGTGGTTGACCCCGACCAGGTCGGCGAGGGCCTGGCGCGAGAGGCCGCGCTCGAGGCGGAGCACGGCGATCCGGTTGTGCAGGCGAGGGGGCCCGCCCCCGTCTGGTGGTTTCTCGCTTCCCTGCTTACCGACCATGCGATGGAGTGTTGTACTCCTACAACATTCTGTCAAGTTTCAGCGATGCGCCTGGACCGCAGAAGCGCCGCGGTCGGTGACATACCGCCCGGCCTGTGGCCATGGAGTCTCTTTGACATTTGACGCGTTTGCCCACAGCAGGGCCATCGCCCGGCGGATAATCCGTTCCGCGAGCACGCGGCCCTCGCAGGCGAGGCGTCACCGGGAGTGGGGCCTGCGGATCGATGGAGACGCAGGACGTGTTTTGGGGTCGGACCGCGCGTCGGGGTCGGGGATGACCCGATGCGGCCCCCCGCCGCAGGGCTGTGGCGAGACTCAGCTGGTGGGCAGGTCTGGCCCGAGCCCGAGCTCGTAGCTCATGTGAACGCGACCGGGCGCGTGCTCCTCCGGCGGCCCACCCTGGAAGCCCATCCCGTCGTAGAGCCGGCGGGCGGCCGTCATCTCGGGCAGTGTGCCGAGGGTGAGGCGGGTCTTCCCCGCTGCCCGGGCCAACGCGGCCGCGCCCTCCAGCAGGGCGCGTCCGGCACCGCGCCCCTGGGCTGCGGGAGCGACGCCGAGCATGCGCAGGTGAGCTTCGCCCGGAGCCAGCTCCTGCGCCGGGTCGAGCTTGGTGGTCAGCTCCACCGTGATCGAGCCGAGGATGAGTCCGTCCTCGTCGACCGCGACCAGCACGGTGGTGCGATCAGAGCGCCCGGCCACGTCGGCGACCATGTCGAGGTACTCGGCGTCGCCTTCACCAAAGATGGCGGCGAAACCGGCACGGGTCTGACGGCCGGCCTCCGTGCACTCCTCGGGCCGCACCGGGCGGACGACGATCCCGCCGGGCACCCGAGCCCCTCTCCCGGATGCCCCTTCCCCCATGCCGGCTGGTGGCCGGGTCGACGATCCCGTCACTTCTCGCGGATCATCTCGAGGGAGGCGGAGTTGATGCAGTAGCGCTTCCCGGTCGGCCCTGGTCCGTCGTCAAAGACGTGGCCCAGGTGCCCGCCGCAGCTCCGGCAGACCACCTCGGTGCGGGTCATCCCGTGACCCTTGTCGACATGGAAGTCGACCGCCTCCAGGTCGGCGGGCTCCGTGAAGCTGGGCCACCCGGACCCCGAGTCGAACTTGGTGTCCGAGCGGAACAGCTGAGCTCCGCAGCCGGCGCAGTGGTAGGCGCCGGTGTCGTGGTTCTGCCAGTAGCTTCCCGTGAAGGCTGGCTCCGTCCCCTTCTGCCGCAGGACGGAGTACTGCTCGGGGGAGAGCCGGGCACGCCACTCGGCCTCGGTCAGGTTCATGGGATGGGTGCTCTCGGTCATTGCCAGTTCCTCGGATCGTGGGCTCGCCCCCCCACAGTACCCCGGCGAGGCGCGGACGACGCGTGGCCCGGCTACGCCAGCTGCTTCTCCATTCCCGTGATCGTGGACGTGCCGCAGACCGAGCCCGGCTGGTTGCCGGTGATCTCGCAGATGGCGGCGGTGAGGTAGTTGGCGTCGCCCAGGATCGCCTGGGCCTGGTACGTGGCGGAGCTGCTCAGGCTGGCGCCGATCTGCTGCCAGGTCAGCCCCTCGAGGAGCTCGGGGGCCTGTGTGACTGTCTGCCCGCTCACCTCGTAGTCGATGTTCGGGTCCCCGCTCGCGACCCACCGGCCGCCGAGATCGATGAAGGGCAATCCACCCGCCTGCGACGAGTAGGGGGCGATGTCGAAGCTGTTCAGGATTGCCTGCTCGGTCGCGGTCGGGGTCTGGAGGTCGTTCCCGTCCCTGTCCTTGACCTCCACCCCTTGGAAATCGACGTAGGAGCTGGAGTAGCTGGAGCCGTGGAAGGAGAAGCCGTCCGTGTTGGGGTAGACGTCGCTGCTGGAGGAGCTGGTGATGTGAAGGTTGCTGAAGCTGCCGAAACGGCTCAGAGCGACCACCAGGCCCCACCGCTCAAATGCGCAGAAGGGACAGGAGTCCTCGCCGACCACCAGCACCTCGGGCTTGCCGCCGCTCCCGGTCAGCGCGGCGGTTGACGTCGGGAGCTTCTGGAGGGGGTCGGAGAGCCCGCCCGATCCCACCGTCGCGAGGGTGGAGGGGCTCACCCCGGTCACCTCGCTGACCACAGACTGGGGTGCCAGGGCGTCGGGGACGATTGTCGGGGCCGACGCGGCCAGGACGACGAACACCACCAGGATCACGACCACGACGGCGCAGACACCGCCGCCCCATGCCCACGGGCTCTGCCACCAGGGCGTGCTGACCACCACCTTCTGGGCGCGGTGACGTGGCGAGGCCGGCGCCGGTGCCGGTGCCGGCCGGGACGTCCCGCCGCCGTGGGTTGCGGCCAGTTGCTGCCGCCGCTTCTTGGAGAGTCGGGCCACGCTGCTACCTCGCTGCACCCCGTCGCGGGTGCAGATGGACGGTGGGGCACGGCCGATTCGCGGCCGGCGGCTCGATCCTCCCGCCGCCCGGTCCCAGCGGCCAGGGTCGAAGGTCGGCAGGCGGTGAGGTCGTCGGGCACTCCCGCCGGCCTTGACCCCATTGCAACGCGAATGTGACAGGGCCAATCGGCGGTGTCACTCCCTGCCGACGGCGCTCTTCCCGCCGCCCGCCAGTGCCCACCATTGGCTGGCGGCGCCTCCGCACGCGGTTGCACGTGCCCGCCGGCGCCCAGCACCTCGCCGAGATCTCAGGGGTGGATCAAGGAACCATGACCTGGAAGACCACATCCCGGGGCAGTGGGAGCGGTTTGATCGGCAAGCTGGCTCAGGCCAACATCGACGAGGTGGCGCCCGTCGATGATGAGGTGGTCGTGGTCCGGGACGATGACCCCGCCTCCGCGCCGATCCGCCAGCGGCTGACCGCGGGCACCCTGCTCCGCGTCCGGGAGGTGACCCGCGCCGAGGACCTGGTCGCTCTGACCGCGTCGGGAAGGACCCGGGCGGTCGTCCTCTGCCGGAGCGGGCTCTCGCTGCTGGCCCTGCACGACGCCGTCGCCGTCGTGCGGCTGGCCTGTCCGGACGCCGCCCTGATGGTCCTCGACGACCAGGCGGGGGAGGCACGCGAAGAGGTGGCCGCCCACGCCGGTGCCGACGGGATCATCAACCTCGCCCAGGACTGGAAGTCGGCCGGAGAGGCTGTGCTCGCCGCTGCCGACCAGCGGGCTCGGGCTCGCGCAGTCGGCGACGCTATCGCCGTCCAGAGCGAGGCAGACCTTCTCGGGCTGCTGGAAGAGGAGTGGCCGCTGTCTGTCCTCGTGCTCGCCATCAACAACCTGGAGACGCTCGCCAGCCGCTACGCCCACGGTGACGTGGACGCGCTGATGCTCGCGCTCGCCATCCGGCTCCGGCCGGTGCTCCGGCCGAGCGACACCATGGCCCGGACCGCGGACCGCAGCCTCGTGATCGCCCGCCGGGACGGCGACGAGCTGGCCATCGCGGCGCTCGCCGACCGCCTGCTCCGTGCCTGCCGCGAGCCGCTCGTCGTCACCGAGGAGAGCGTGCCGGTGACGATCGCCATCGGCATCGCCGNNCTCGAGCAGGCCCGGGGCGCGCTGGCCCGCCTCAGCAACCGAGGCCGTGCCGCCTACGAGCTGGCCGACGCCGCGCTCCAGGCCCGCGTCACCGCTCAGCGCCAGACCGAGATCGCGCTCCGCCATGCCGTCGACGACCACGAGTTCCGGGTCTTCTACCAGCCGGTGGTCGAGTTGCAGACCCGGGCCCTCACCTCGTTCGAAGCTCTGATGAGATGGCAACGCGCTCAGGTCGGTCTCTTCGACGCCGCCAGCTTCGTGGAGGCTGCCCAGCGCAGCGGTCTGATGACGCGGATCGGCCAGACCATCCTCCACGAGGCCGCCGCGGAGGCGGTGAGGTGGCCCACCGCGGGCGAGGCGGCGCCTGCGCTCTCGGTCAACCTGTCCCAGCAGGAGTACTTCCTGCCCAACCTGGTGGCGAGTGTCGGGCACATCCTTTCCGAGGTCGGGCTGGCGCCGGGCCGGCTGATCCTCGAGATCCCTCTCAAACTGCTCGCTCGCGACCCGCTCTCGGCGCGAAGCATCCTCCGCGACCTCGCCTTCCTCGGGGTCACCCTGGTCGCCGACGACTACGACGGTCAGTTGACCGACGAGCTGCGCAACCTTCCGATCCGCATGGTCAAGCTCCGGATGGGGCTGCTCGACGGCATCGAGACCGACGCCGAACGGAGGGCGCGCGTGGCGGGGATCGCCGCCCAGGTCCGCGCCGCGGGCTGGCTCTGCGTCGGCAAGGGCGTCGAGACGGCGGCGCAGGCCGCGATCCTCCGCGATCTCGGCTGCCACGGCGGGCAGGGGTTCCTCTTCAGCGGGGCGCGTCCCGCCGAGGAGCTGCCCATGTTCCGCGGCGCCGAGGGCGCCTGGGCCTGGACGCCGCAGGCACGGCCCATCCCCGCCAGCTGAGACCCGGCGCCTCAGGACGTCGGCGCCGCGCCGTAGGTCTGTTCGGGGACCAGTGAGGAGCTCAACCCCAGGTCGGCGCAGCCCGTCGAGCTGGCGACGATCACGCCGTACTTGTCACCCGCGGCGAGCCCCTCCCAGTAGAGGGTGACCGCGGGCCCGTTCTGGACGACGTCGACCCCGGAGGCGGCGTCGACCGAGAGGGACCAGGCCGACCCCGACCAGTTCCGGAGCGCTCCGTGCCACTGGCTCCCATTCCAGTAGGCGATCAGCTGGAGGGTCCCCGCGCGGTCGACCGGCCCGCTGGGCGCGGACGCCGCCGCGCTGGGGGGCGCCGTCGCATCGAAGGGAAGGACCGCCGCGATCAGGCTGAAGGCCGGGGTGGAGGACTGGACGGTGCCGCTCATCTGGATGGTGATGAAGGGGTTGGAGTACCCGACTGCGGGGTCGGTGCCGATGCCGCTCGTCGTGGAGGCGAGGCTGAGCCCGGTGGGAAGCTGCCCGGACGGGAGCCTGGTGCAGGCGGCGACGGGGGCGAGGACGTTCGCCGGGGAGCCGCTGGGCAGGTCGGAGGGGGGCAGGGTCGCCTGGGCCGGCGATGCCACCGCGCTGGGCGCAGTCGGACCCTCACCGAGAAGGTACTTGGCGGTGAAGACGACGACGGCGACGAGGAGGATCATCACCAGCAGAGCGACCAGCCCCGCGCCGACCAGGAATCCCCTCCCGTGCTGCTGTCCCGGGATCCCGTCAGTGACAGAGCCCCGCCGGGCCGGGGGCTTGGCGGGCTGGCGCGCCACCTCAGGTGCGGATCCTCCGGGTGGTGGCGGGGGGGCCCGCCGGACCGGGACCCCCCTGCCCGCCGGCGGGGTCGGGGTCGAGCGCTCGGCGTCCCAGGGGCTGAGGGCGACGCGGCCGCCGGCCGCCAGGATGTCCGCCTCGGAGATCGGACCCCTCGGGGGCTGCCCACCCGGGGCTTGGAGATCGGTGCGAGCCGCGGGCGAGACGAGCCACTCGACGGGGGCGATCGGCGCGCCGAACCTGATGATGGAGTCCTCGATGGCAGCGGCGATGTCGTTGGCGGCGGCCATCCTGAGCGTCCGGGCGATTCCCGGGCGATCAGCGAAGTAGCCGAGGCCGTCCGCATAGAGGCGGTGTGCCTCGGTGATGTCGGCTTCGCTCGCCGGTGGGCCGGCAGCCGCCGCGGACGCCCGGAGCCGCCCGTAGTCAGGCCGCCAGAGTCCGAGGGCAGCGTCGAGCTTGCTCAGCCCGCGCAGGAACAGGATGAGGTGCCGGTGCGCCTCGGCCTGTTCCGGGCTCAAGGTGGGTTCGGAAGAATCCACGTCATCCCCTGGGTGGCATCCGCGGTAGCGATCATGCCAGTCCGGGCCGCGGTCTGGCACGGGCGGCATTCGGGGAGCCCCACGGCGGGGCGGGACCGGTGTCGTGATGGCCCGGTGGGCACGGCCGGCCGTTCGGTGCGCTGTATCCCGCCTGTTGCGCCACCGCAACAGGGGGTGACGAGCCCCTCGCTACCGTGAATCGCGCATGAGCCACGCGCCCGGTTCCGAGTGCGGCAACGTGGTGACCCTCGAGGGAGGGCACCGTCAGGCCGCCGATATCGAGCGTCGGGTGGGCACGGCCATCGCCGCCTGCCAGACGTTCCTGGTGGTGCGCATCCTCAGCGTGCTGCTCTTCGTCAGCCTGCTCCCGGCGCGGCTCCCCTCCGTGGTCCTCACGCTGGACTCCACCCATGCCGTGCAGCTGCCCCTGGGTGGTCTGGACCGCGGAACCGTCCTGGTCGCCGTCGCCGCCGTCTCCGTGGTGGAGTTGGACCTCGTCTACCGCCTCGCCGACCGCCGGCGGGTCGCCCGCTTCGGCGTCCTTCTCATCGAGGCGTGCGCCATCGTGCTGACCACCATCGCCCTCGCCTACGGTGCCAGCCTCGCCGCCCTCCCCCTGGTCGCCGCCGCCGGAGCCACCTGCGTTCTCCTGCTCAACCAGGTCCGCTGGGCTTTCCGCCTCCAACCCAGGCAGCGAACCCTTGCCGGGCACCAGCAGGGGGGCACCTTCGCCGGCTACGCGGCGCCGGCGCTGAACTGTCCGAGGACGCCCCAGCACGTCGGTTACCAGGTGCGGCGGCCCGAGGGCTGGAAGCCGCAGGCTCCCCCATCCGCCCCACCGCGGGCCGAGATGCGGAACGACTACCACGTCCCCTCCCGGTCGGTGAACGCTGCGTCGGGCTGGCCGTCGGGCTCCTCGCGCCCCCGGGGCTGAGCGGGCCAGCCAGCCTGCTCGCGGTGGCGCGGCGGGGCGGTCGTCGCGCCGCCGCGGCGGGCGGGAGCCGGACCTGATAGCGTCGCCGTGATGCCCCTGACCGCTCGCAACTCGGCAGCATTCGAGGCACCGGCGGGTATGACCGCCGTGCCCGTGGTGCTGGCTCCCCTGGGCGGACGGCTCCACGTCCTGCTGGTTCGCCGCGACGACCCCCCCGACCCCGGCGCCTGGGCCCTCCCGGGCGGCTTCATGAGCCGCGACGAGCGTCCCGCCGAGACCGCCCAGCGCAAGCTGACCGAGAAGACGGGGGTGGGTGCCGTCTACCTGGAGCAGCTCCAGTCCTACGGGGACCCGCATCGCGATCCCCGGGGATGGATCCCGACCGTCGCCTATCTCGCCCTGATCGACGCGGCCGTGTTGCGAGCCGACGAGAGCCAGGCGCGCTGGTGGCCGGTCGACGACCTGCCCACCGTGGCCCTGGATCACGGCGGGATCATCGGCGACGGCGTCGACCGGCTGCGGGGCAAGCTCTGGTGGTCGAACATCAGCGTCGGGCTGCTCCCGGAGCGCTTCACCATGCCCCAGGCGCGCGGCGTCTTCGAGGCGATCAGCGGCGTCCGCTACGAACCGAGCAACTTCCGTCGCGAGCTGGAGCGGAGCGGCCTGGTGCAGGCCACCGGACTGGTCGCCAAGGGCGCCCCGGGGCGCCCGGCGGCTCTCTACGAATTCGTATCGCGCCAGCCCGCCTGGTCACTCCGCCGCTCCCGGCCGCCGGCGACCCTCGGTCTGTCCGGGCTGGTTGATTCGGTATCCTCGCCGCCATCGAAACGCTCCCACTGACGGCTTGCGCCTGATGGAGCCGCTGCGCGACCTCGTCCAGCTCCACCTCTTCACCGATCCCCTCTTCGACCAGAACTGCTACGTCCTTCGCCGCCGTGACACCGAGCGCTGCCTGGTCATCGACCCGGGGTTGCAGGCTGACGCCGCGCTCCGGTTCCTGGAGGGGGAGGCGCTGGCCTGCGACCGCATCCTGCTCACCCACGGTCACCCCGACCACCTGGCAGGTGTGCCCACGATGAAGGCGGCCCTCGGCTGCACCGCGGCCATCCATCCGGAGGACCGCTGGCTGCTCGCCGAGGCGGGAGCCTTCCCCGGCATCCCTGCGGGGCTGCCCGAGGTGATCTGCGAGGACGACCTCAGCGCAGGGCAGGTGATCGCCTGGCAGGGGCTGGAGGTTGCGGTGCTCCACACCCCCGGGCACACGCCGGGCTCGGTCTGCTTCCTGGTCGGACCCGACCTGCTGGCGGGCGACACCCTCTTCCGGCGCAGCGTGGGGCGGACCGACCTCCCCGGCGGCTCCTGGGAGACCCTGCTCTTCTCGATCCAGGATCGCCTCTACGCCGTTCGTCAACAGCAGACATAAGGGACATGCGGCTGTCGACGACCGCCGGTCGTGCCGGCGGGCTCCGGGGCGATCCCGGTTCCTGCGTCAACGGGGCGTGCCGGGCCGAGCCCGGGCTGACCGCCCCTCGGACAGGCGTTTTCCGTCTCCGACGCACTGACGGCGACGTCCGGGTGCGCCCACCCGGCGAGGTTGATCGCGGCATTGAGGTCGCGGTCGATGGACAGCCCGCAGGCCGGGCACGTGAAGAACCGATCGCCCAGTCCGAGCTGGCTCCGGACCGTCCCACACCGGGAGCAGGTCTTGGAGCTGGGAAAGAACCGGTCGGCCACCACGAGTTCCGAGCCGTACCAGCGGCACTTGTATTCCAGCATGCGCCGGACCTCGCCGAAGCTGGCGTCGGCCAGACTCCGGTTCAGGCCGCTCTTGGCCCGGACGTTGCGGCCCGGGGCCTCAGCGGTGCCTCGGGAGGAGCGGCTCATGCCCGCGACGTTGAGGTCCTCGACGACGATCCGGCCGTGGCTCTTGGCCAGACGCGTGGTCAGCTCGTGCAGGTGGTCGCGCCGGAGGTTGGCCACCCGGGCGTGGTGGCGGGCCAGCCGTTGCGCCGCCTTGCGCCGGTTGTGCGAACCCCGCTGGCACCGCGAGTGGTGGCGGGAGAGGCGACGCAGCTTCCGCAGCCCTGCGCGCAGCGCCCGGGGACCGGGCACCGTCTCGCCGGTGGAGAGCGTGGCCAGGGCCAGGACCCCGAGGTCGACCCCCACGGTGTCCTGGTGCCCGTTGCTTTCCGGCACCCGCCGCTCGACCTCGCAGCCGAACGACACGCACCAGCGCCCCGCCTCGCAGCTGACGGTCGCGCTGAGGATCCGTGCGGTTCCCGCGCTCACCCGGCGGAGCAGCGCCGTGGTCGCCTCGCAGGTCCGCATCCTCCCGATTCTCGGCAGGGTGAGGTGGCGCTCGTCGTCAATCCGGATGGCGCCGGTGGTGAACCGGCAGCCCATGGGGTGACCGCGCTTGCGGAAGCGAGGGAAGCCCATGCGAGCGCCGGCGCGCTTTCCCTGGCGGCTCTCCGACCAGTTGTGCAGGGCAAGCGCCAGAGCGGCAAGCCCCGAGCTGTACGCCTCCTTGGAGTTCTCCCGCCACCAGGGCGCCTGGACGTCCTTCTGTGCATTCCACTCCCGACGCAGCGCGTACAGGTTCCAGCCCAGAAGGGGGGTCCTCACTTCGCCGAACATGCACAGCTCGAATTCCCGGAGCGCCATGGAAGCCCGCACCTGCTCCAGTCCCCAGTTGGAGGCGAATCGGGCCGCGCCCACGTGGGAGGCGAGCGCCCGCTGCTGCGCGGCGGTCGGGTCCAGGGCAAAGCCGTATGCGTGATGGAGCCTCACGTGCCGATTATCGCACATCCGTTCGCACCAGCCGGGGGTCCCCTCTACCCCTCCCCAGCGGCCCCGACAAGCCGCCACCTCTCGTCATCTGTCCGGCTTTGTCCTTCCGCCTGAGCCGTTCAGGAACCCTCCCTCCGGAGACCGTGGTCCACCCGGGCCACGGGCCGGCGACCACCATCGGCGAGGAGATGCGGGGCAACCCGTCCGTCAACCCCCCGACCTTCCGCTGAGGAAGGACGCGCGCCCCACGCAGCAGCCCGCGTCGGGACCCCGCTCCTTCTCACCGGGGCTCGCCGCCCCTGGGCGGCGCGGCAGAGCCGCGCTCGGCTCACCCCGCCACGGATGCGGCAGGCGGCAGGCCGCGGGTCGGGCAGGGCCCTGGTCAGCCGGTTCCGAGGCGCTCCAGGAGGTCGTGGACGATCCAGCCCGTCACCCCCCAGATCGTCCGTCCCTCCGCCTCGTAGTAGTGGACCAGACGGTGCTCGCCTCCCTCCGCCGTCCACTCCTCGGCGCGATGGGGCGCGGTCAGCAGATCGCCGAGTCGGAACCAGAACCACTCCGCCACCTCGTTGCCGTCGCCACGCACCCTGAAGGGCCGCGTCTGCAGCCCC
>PLAX01000171.1:24952-27186 GCA_003135255.1 Candidatus Dormiibacterota bacterium
CGATCTGGCCCGCGTGGTGCCGGAGGTGCTCGGACCGCCGGACGAAGAGGAGCGGGAGGCCGTCACGGGCCGGGTCGAAGAGCATCAGGACCGCCGCCTCGCGCTTCCCGGCCGGCGGCGGCGCCTCCGGCGCGGGCACCGCGAAGACGTGGCGCAGCCGATCGATCAACTGCACGGTCACCGTCCCACTATGCGGCGAGGGCCGTGGCGGCTGCGCCCGGGCCTGACGTCAGCGGTCGCCGCCCTTCCGCTGGAGTGCCGCCTCGAGGCGCCAGATTGCCTCGGCGTGGGCGATGGCCTCGTCGAGGAGGCCGACGAACTTCCGCTGCCGGAGGTAGCGCACGGTGGCCGCGGCCTCGGCGGCGTCCGCCGCAACCTGCTCGGGCCTCCTCGCGTCCATCCTCGTGGTCTCCTCGTATGCTTCCGGAGGTGTGGCGACCGGCCACGTGAGCAACGTACGCGGAGTGCGACTGGCGCGGGGTCACGTGCGATGCGAGGCTTGGTGAAGGTTGGTGAAGCGCCGCCAAGACGGTGCCACGCGCTGTGACGGAGCGAGACGAGGTGTGGGTGATGGGACCCGGGAAGTGTCATCGGGCACGCGGCCGCCACGACCGGTGACGATGCGCTCACAGCGGATGTGTCCTCTCTGCGGCGGCGAGCTTCGCCTCTCTCACCGCGAGTACGTGGGCGGTCGGCGCTCGGTCCGCGTCCTGCGCTGCGTGGGCTGCGGCAGCCAGGTTCGTGGAGAGCCGCAGGACGACGATGCGCGGCCTCGGGCTCAGCCTCCGCCACGCCGCCGGCCCCTCCCGGAGGGCGGGCAGCCGGACAACTTCGTCCTTGACGACGTCACCGCCGAGCGTCTGCGTCAGATGCTGGAGGGCGAGGCCGCCAGCCCCGAGGCCTGAGGCGGTGGGGCCGCGACCGCTCCCCGCGAGAATCTGTCAAACCAGGCCGCAACAAGCCGGTTGACGAGGTCGCGGTCGATGTCCACCGAGATGCCGTGACCGCTGCGCGGCAACGTGCGTCGCTCCACCGCCGCGCTGCAGAGGAGCCGGCGCTCGATCTCCGCGGAGTTGGCCGGGTCGATGACCCGGTCGCGCTCTCCGTGGATGAGGAGCACCGGGGCGCGGATCGAGGCCAGCTCGTCGCGGACCTGGGCGAGCAGCCGGGTGAACTCGTGGATCGAGCTGAGCGTCCGGCGATCGTAGGACCAGAGCTCCGCCGCCCCCTCGAGGCGGTAGAGGTCGATGTCGTCCTCGGGGTGATCCCAGCGGATCAGGTGCTTGAAGACGGGCAGCGCCCGGGGCTTCCAGCCGGCGAGCCAGATGGGGGTCGCCAGGCAGGCGACCGCAGCGATCCCGGGGTCGTTGGCGGCGAGGTGGAGGGCCAGGCTGGCCCCGCCGGACTGGCCGGCGACCATCACCTCGTCGCACTCGGCGCGCAGCTCGGCGAGCGCCGACCGCGCCGACTCGGCCCAGTCCTGCCACCGGGTCCGGTCCAGCTCCTCCGGCGTCGTCCCGTGACCGGCGAGGAGCGGCCCGGAGCACCGCCATCCGCTGCGGGCGAGCGCCTCTCCCAGGCGGCGGAGCTCCGGCGGCGTCCCCCCAAAGCCATGCAGGAGAAGCACGCCCCGGCGGCCTTCGCCGAGTCGCCACGGGCTGACCACTTCAGGGCCAAAGAGCGCGTCGCTGCGTGCCGTCATGGTGCCTGCTCCGGTGGGGATGTTACCGTGCGCCTGCCATGACCGCGTCTCTGGTGAGTGCTCTCAACCGCGTCGCCGACGGGAAGGATCTCGACGCCGCGACCGCACGGGCGGTGATGGACGAGATCATGGAGGGAGTGGCCACGCCCGCCCAGATGGGGGGTTTCCTGGCCGCCCTGCGGGTCAAGGGCGAGACCGTCGAGGAGCTGACCGGGATGGTGGAGTCGATGCGCCACCACGCGCTCCGGGTGGTCCTCCGGGCTCCCGCGGTCGACACCTGCGGCACCGGCGGCGACCGCGCCGGCACCTTCAACATCTCGACTGCGGCGGCCCTGGTGGTGGCCGGAGCCGGTTGCCCCGTCGCCAAGCACGGCAACCGCGCACAGTCCTCGCGCTGCGGCAGCGCCGACGTGCTCGAGGCCCTCGGCGTGGCCATCTCGCTCCCCCCCGAGGGCGTCCTCCGCTGCATCGAGGCGGCCGGGATCGGCTTCATGCTCGCCCCCGTCTACCACCCGGGCATGCGCCACGTCGG
>PLAX01000031.1 GCA_003135255.1 Candidatus Dormiibacterota bacterium
GAGGTCAAGCTGGAGCTCGGCATCTATTAGAGGCTTCGACGGGAGCAGTCCCGCGGGGTCCGGGCGTGTACCTCTCGTCTGAGCACCTGTTCGGTAAGGCGCAGGTGGACGCTGTGCTCCGCCGGTTACGACACGCCCCGGGGAGGCACCAGGTACACTGCCCTCAAGCGTCTCCGGCCCACCGCCTCCCCGCGCAAGATAATCCACGACGCTTTGCGGTATGGGGCGATGCGGCACTCCGAGAAAAGGAGGGTCATGCCGATGATTGATTGCCCACATACGGTGCCCCAGCCGACCAGCGCCCGAGGCGTCTGCTGATCGCCGGGAGCCTGACCTTGTGAGACGCGATCGCTGACGGCGATCGTGACGTCTCCGAGCGCTAGACGGGGTGTCCACCACGCGGGTGGGCACCCCGTTCTGCTTTCTCCCAGCCGTGGGTGCGGCTTGCTCGCGTCGGTGGGGTTTCGCCGGCATCCGCCTGGCAGCCCGTCCACTTCGCTCTGCTCACCGATCCAGGTCAGACGAAGCGGGCCGCCTCCAGCTGGGCCTCGCGAGTGGACGCCTCGGGGGCGGCGACGATCTGATCAGTCTCGATGAAGCCCTCGGTCCCGTCCGAGAGGCGGACCTTGGTGAGGGGGCCGCTGCCGCCGGCAATGGCCTCGACGCCACTGGCGGTCCGAACCCGGGGGCCACGCGGCGCGTCCCAGCGCGGTTCGGCGAAGAGCTCGTAGGGCATCCCGGCCCACGAGGCGACCAGGCTGACCGGCCCTTCAGGGATGGCCCGGTGGCGGTACACCGTGCGCGCATCGTCGCTGCCACGGGTGAGCAGCTGGACGAGCTGCAGAGCCCGGGGCACGGGCCCACGGCCCTTGCTCGCGGCGACGGTGACCACCGTCCCCGACGATTCGGTCCTGGCCTCGCAGGTCACCCACCGGGTGTGGATCTCGACGTGCTTGGACCACTGGCCGATCAATCCCTTGCGTCGGAATTCGACGATGCGCGCCGAACTCTCGCCGGTCAGCTCGAATCGGAAGGGGAAGGTGCCCAGCATCTGCTCCATCACCGCGAACACCTCGCGAGGGGGCACCGAGGCGAGGAGGGTCCAGTGCTGAGCCTGCTTGGCCAGGAGGGGCAGCCGGTGGGCCTCTCGCGCCGCCAGCATCCGGCGCTGGAGGTCCTTCCCTCTCACGACCCAGCGTTGCATCTAGCTCACCACCGGCATCTTCCGAATTCTACGGGCGGGGGCCGAAGGGCCGCCTGCGAGCCGGACCGTTCCTCAACAGCGGACATAAGGGACATCCAGCTGTCGAGGACCGCCGGTGATGCCGGCGGGCTCCGGGGCGATCCCGGTTCCTTCGTCAACGGGGCGTGCCGGGCGAGGCCCGGTCTGACCGCCCCTCGGACAGGCGTTTTCCGTCTCCGGCGCACTGACGGCGACGTCCGGGTGCGCCCACCCGGCGAGGTTGATCGCGGCGTTCAGGTCGCGGTCGATGCGGAGCCCGCAGGCCGAGCACGTGAAGACCCGCTCCCCAAGGCTCAGGTGGTCGCGGACCAGCCCACACCGGGAGCAGGTCTTGGAGCTGGGAAAGAACCGGTCGGCCACCATGAGTTCCGAGCCGTACCAGCGGCACTTGTATTCCAGCATGCGCCGGACCTCGCCGAAGCTGGCGTCGGCCAGACTCCGGTTCAGCCCGCTCTTGGCCCGGACGTTGCGGCCCGGGGCCTCAACGGTGCCTCGGGAGGAGCGGCTCATGCCTGCGACGTTGAGGTCCTCGACGACGATGCGGCGGTGGCTCTTGGCCAGCCTCGACGTCAACTGGTGGAGATGATCGCGGCGCAGGTTGGCCACCCGGGCGTGGTGGCGGGCCAGCCGTTGTGCCGCCTTGCGCCGGTTGTGCGAGCCCTTCTGGCACCGCGAGTGGTGGCGGGAGAGGCGACGCAGCTTCCGCAGCCCTGCTCGCAGCGCCCGGGGACCGACCACCGTCTCGCCGGTGGAGAGCGTGGCCAGGGCCAGGACCCCGAGGTCGACCCCCACGGTGTCCTGGTGCCCATTGCTTGCCGGCACCCGCCGCTCGACCTCGCAGCCGAACGACACGTACCAGCGCCCCGCCTCGCAGCTGACGGTGGCGCTGAGGATCCGTGCGGTTCCCGCGCTCACCCGCCGGAGCAGGGTCGTGGTCGCCTCACAGGTCCGCATCCTCCCGATCCTCGGGAGGGTGAGGTACCGCTCGTCGTCAATCCGGATGGCACCGGTGGTGAACCGGCAGCCCACGGGGTGACCGCGCTTGCGGAAGCGAGGGAAGCCCATGCGAGAGCCGGAGCGCTTTCCCTGCCGGCTCTCCGACCAGTTGTGCAGTGCCAGCGCCAGAGCGGCAAGCCCCGAGCTGTACGCCTCCTTGGAGTTCTCCCGCCACCAGGGCGCCTGCAGCTCCTTCTGTGCATTCCACTCCCGGCGCAGCGCGTACAGGTTCCAGCCCAGAAGGGGGGTCCTCACGGTGCCGAACATGCACAGCTCGAATTCCCGGAGCGCCATGGACGCCCGCACCTGCTCCAGCCCCCAGTTGAAGCCGAATCGGGCCGCGCCCACGTGGGAGGCGAGCGCCCGCTGCTGCGCGGCGGTTGGGTCCAGGGCAAAGCCGTATGCCTGATGGAGCCTCACGTGCCGATTATCGCACATCTGTTCGCCCCAGCCGGGGTTCCCCTCTGCCCCTCCCCAGCTTGCCCCGGCAAGCCGCCACCTGTCGTCATCTGTCCGGCTTTGTCCCTTCCGCCTGAGCAGTTCAGAACCCTTCACCGAATGTAAAACGGCTGTTTGCCGCATCTTCCCCGGCGGCCGGTGACCATGTTCGTGGATGCGCGTGGCGATCATCTCCGAGAGCTTCCTGCCGCGGGTCAACGGTGTCACCCGGACGGTCATGGCCCTCACCGCCCATCTGCGCCAGCGGGGGCACGAGGCAATCCTCTTCGCTCCGGGCGACGGGGTCGAGGAGCACGACGGGTTCGAGGTGGTGCGGGTCCGCGGCATCGGCACGGGCATCTACCCGGACCTGACCATCTCCCCGGTGGCGCCTGGCATGCATCGCCGGCTCCGCGATTTCGACCCCGGCATCGTCCACCTCGCGTCGCCAGCGGCCCTGGGCTGGTGCGGGGCTCGGGTGGCGCGCCGCCTCCGGGTCCCCGTCGCGGCCCACTACCAGACGGACCTCCTGGCGTACGCCCGGGCGTACGGTGGGGCGGCGCTTGCTCTCCTGGCCGGCGCGGCCGAGCGCCGCCTCCACAACCGCTGCACCGCGACCTACGCGCCGACCCCGGCGATGGCGTCGGAACTCCGCAGGCGGGGATTTGAACGGGTCCTCGTCAGCGGCCGGGGGGTCGACACCGGACTCTTCCGCCCCGGGCGCCCCGGGGCCCTGGAGGCCTGGCGTCGGTGGCCGGCCGGCACCGGCCCGCGCGTCCTCTGCGTCTGCCGACTTGCGCGCGAGAAGGGTCTGGATCGGGTCATCCGCATCGCGCGCGAGCATCCGAACCTGCGATTCCTCGTGGTGGGTACCGGCCCGCTCGCCGACGAGCTGCGGCGGGCCGCGCCGAGCACCGTGCGCCTGGCCGGGCTGCTCGAGGGCGACGCCCTGGCCGACACCTACGCCGCGGCCGACATCTTCCTGCATCCGGCGTCGACCGAGACCTTTGGCCAGGTCATCCAGGAGGCGATGGCGTCGGGGCTCCCGGTGGTAGGGGTCCGCGCCGGTGGGTCCGCCTGGCTGGTGGAGGAGGGCAATACGGGCTTCCTGGCCGACCCGCAGGGAGATCGGCTGGGCGAGGTGCTCGCTGCAGCGGTGGGCTGCCCAGACCTTGGCGCCATGGCGGCAGCGGCGCGGCGGGCGGTGGCCGGGCGCAGCTGGGCGGCTGTTTTCGACGCGCTGCTCGAGGACTACTCGGGTTTCACGCACGCCGGGGGCGATCAGGCCGCGGCGTGACCCACCCGGGCCGGAGGGCGGTCAGGAGGCGGACTCGCCGCCGGACGCCGAGCGGGGCTCCGGGCCGGCCTCGGAGATGCCATAGCGCTCGCACATCGCGTCGAAACGGCCGGCGACGTGGTCGTCCAGCCAGCCGCGGTGGGCGGCGATGAGTGGGACCAGCACCTGGCGGAGGTAGTCGCCGCGGGCCATCCACTGGTAGTAGTGGCGCCCGCCGTGGTGGTAGGGGCCGTAGAGCCGCCCGCCTGGGAAGGTGGCGGTCAGCCATCGGAAGAGCTTCTCGTGGCGGACGTGCATCCGGAGCGTGATCTGCGGCTGGCGCCCATCCCCTCCGAAATGCCCCTCGCCGACGAGCAGGCCGAGCAGGTAGCCCACGGCAAGCCCGTCGAGCTGAGCGGGGGAGGTGTCCACGGCATGGCAGGTTAGCGCGTTTCACGGGGATCATGACGGTGAAACAGTTCGACGATGGGGCCGCCCGGTTCCACGGGGAACATAACGGTGAAACACGCGCCACCCGCCTCCCGCGGCTCCTGCCCCCGGCTCGGCCTTGCCCCGGCGCCGCATAATCGCAGCCATGCCGCCCCTCGTCCTCGCCGTCGCCAACCAGAAGGGCGGGGTGGGCAAGACCACCACGGTGATCAACGTGGCGGCCCACCTCGCGGAGATCGGGCGGCGCGTCCTCATCATCGACTGCGACCCCCAGGCCAACGCCACCTCCGGGCTGGGCGTGGCCCGCCGCGACATCCCCGCCAGCACCTACGACGTCGTGGTGCTGGGCAGGCCGATCGCCGAAGCGCGCATGCACACCGCCATCCCCGGCCTCGAGCTCGTGCCCTCGGACATCGCCCTGGCGGGGGCGGAGATCGAGCTGGTGGGCGTCGCCCGGCGCGAGAAGCGACTCTCCTATGCGCTGGAAGCCCTCGCCGACGACCCTCTCGACTACGTCCTGCTCGACTGCCCGCCCAGCCTCGGCCTCCTCACCGTCAACGCGGTGGTCGCGGCCCGGGCACTGGTCGTCCCCATCCAGTGCGAGTTCTACGCCCTGGAGGGTCTCGGCCTCCTCACCCACACCATCAGCCTGCTCCGCCGCGAGCTCAACCCCCAGCTCCGCATCGCGGGCATCGTCCTCACCCTTCACGACGGTCGCCTGACCCTCGCCACTCAGGTGGTGGACGAGGTGCGCAAGCGCTTCGGAGACCTGGTGCTGGATCCTGTGATCCCCCGCAACGTCCGGCTCAGCGAGGCGCCGAGCTACGGCCTTCCGATCACCTCCTACGCCCCCAGCTCCCGGGGCGCGGACGCCTACCGCGAGCTCGCCGTCAACCTCGACGCCCGGCTCCAGGCCGACACCGAGCTCATGACCGCCCCCCTGCTGGCATGACCATCGAGAGCACCGGGAGCCACCCTCCCGCCGCCTCCTCGCCGCGACGCCACGGCCTCGGCCGCGGCCTCGACGCCCTCCTGGCCAGCAGCGACCCGGCCCGGGACATGGGCTCGGGGGGCCCCGTCCTCATCGAGATCGACCCCTTCCGCGTCCGCCCCAACCCCGAGCAGCCGCGGCGCGAGTTCGACGCCGCCTCCCTCACCGCCCTGGCGGCCTCCATCCGGCTCCACGGCCTCCTTCATCCCATCGTGGTCGAGCCCGACGCTCACGACTACCGCCTGGTCGCCGGCGAGCGCCGGCTCCGCGCCGCGCGCCAGGCAGGCATCGCCCAGATCCCCGCCATCCTCCGACCCGCGTCCGAGTCCGGCCGCCACGCGCTGGAGATGGCGCTCAGCGAGAACCTCCTTCGTGAGGATCTCAACCCCATCGAGGAGGCCGCCGCCTACGCGCGCCTCGCCGACGCCTTTGGCCTCTCCCACGAGGCGATCGCCCTGCGTCTCGGTCGCAGCCGCCCAGCCGTGACCAATGCCATCCGCCTGCTCCAGCTTCCCGCGCCCCTGCAGGAGGCCGTCGCCTCGGGGGCCCTCAGCGCCGGTCACGCGCGGGCGATCCTGGCCGTCCACGACGAGCCGGCGATGCTCGAGCTGGGCCGGCGCGCAGTCGACGATGGCCTCACCGTCCGCGACACCGAGCGCCTGGTCCAGCAGTACGCTGCCGGCAGCCGGCATCTGGCCGCCTCAGGGACCGCCGCGGCAGCGACGCCGCCAGCCCGGCTCTCACCCGACGACGNNTCCGGCGCGGATTCGAGCAGGCTCTCGGTCTCCCCGTCGTCCTCCAGCGCCGGCGCCGTGGTGGACGGCTGCTGATCGACTTCGCGGGTGACGAGGACCTCGACGCCCTCTACCGGCACCTGGGCGGTCCGCCTCTCTAGACGGCCCGCCCGAGACCACGCGCCGCGGCACGCTGCCCGGCGTGGTCAGCCGACCGGACGCTCCTGCCCGGTCAACCGAGCCTCGCAGGTGCCGGCGTTGAGATTGGCCATGAAGGCCTCGATGTACTTCGGCCGCTCCGCGGGCTTGTAGTCGAGGAGGAAGGCGTGCTCCCAGACGTCCATCACGACCACCGGCTTGAACCCGGCGATGTTGCCGTCCTGGTGCAGGGTGATCCAGTGGTTCGAGAGCCGTCCGGTCGCCGGGTCGAGGTAGGTCACCGCCCAGCCGACCCCCCGCATCCCCCCGATCGCGGTGAAGTCGCGCTTCCAGGTCTCGATGTCGCCGAACGACTCCCCCATGGCCCGGCCGAGCGGCGACGAGCTGGAGATCTCCCCGCCACCGTCCCGGGTCAGGTTGTCGAAATACCACTCATGGAGGACCATGCCGTTGTATTCGAAGGGCAGCCGGCGGGTCAGCTCGTGGTAGGTGAGGGTCGCCGTCTGCTCCTTGCCGGCCAGCTCCACCAGCTGCTCCGTCAGGAGATTCGTGTTTTTGACATATCCGGCATAAAGTCCGAAATGGATCTCCAAGGTATGGTCGGAGATCCCCTGCAGGCCGCTGAGCGGGAATTCCTTGGCCTTGTACGGGGAGAGGGTCAGGAGAGCCATCCGCGTCCTCCACCTGGGTAATGACCGGGCCGAGTGGCCGGTCGCCGTTGGGGTCCATTGTCGCAGCGTGGGAGGGCTGCACGGAGCGGCCGTATAATCGGGCGCCAGGTGGCGCGGGGTCGCGCCTCCCCCGCCCACGTGCGATGCGCGGCGAGGCGGTCCCCGAACCCTCCCCCTCCCGGCGCGGCGCGGTGCCGCATCTCCCCCGAGGAGCCGTTCGTCGCCAGCCCCAGCATGGAGCAGCACGCCGTCCCCACGCCACCCGCAGTCCCCACGCCACCCGCCGACGAGGCCACGCCACCCGCCGGCGAGCTCACGCAACCCGCCGGCGAGCCCGCGCTCCCGGCCGCGTCCGGCGGTGCCTGGGTCCGCGACCTCCTCGAGGTCCTGCTCGTCGCCGTCGTCCTCTACGCGCTCATCTGGACCTGTATCGAGACCGTCCGCGTGGACGGCGACAGCATGCAGAACACCCTCCAGAGCGGTGACTTCCTGATCGCCAGCAAGATCTCGTACTTCTTCGGCAACCCGGCTCGCGGCGACATCGTGATCCTGAACCCCCCGCACCAGTGCGACGCCACCTCGGCCGATTACGTCAAGCGGGTGGTCGGCCTGCCGGGGGACAACGTCGACATCGACGCCGACACCAACCCCGCCGAGCTGCTGGTGCAGCCGGGGGGCACGGGTCCCTGGGACCGGGTCGCCGAACCCTACCTCCCCGACGCCTGGCTGCAGGGGCCGGGATTCTCGATCTCGGGCACCGCCGACGCGGTCAACCAGGTGCTCCACATCCCCGCCGGCGATTACTTCGTCATGGGGGACAACCGCAACGAGTCGTGCGACTCCCGCTTCTTCGGGCTCGTGGCGCGCAACCGCATCCTCGCCAAGGCCATCCTCCGGATCTGGCCGCTCAGCAGCTTCGGAGGCCTGGGCGCCGGGCCCACCCTGATCACGACCTCGACGCCCACGCTGCTCCCCGCCGGGTACTCCGTCGGCGGGCTCCTCCTGGTCGCTGCACCGCTCCGGCGACGCCGTCGCATCGCTCGCGACCTGGCCTGCCTCAGCCGGGGCGACCCGCCCCCGACCTGACCCCGCTCTCCGAAGGGCGCGATGCGGGCCGGCGGCTCAGCCGCCCACGGTCCACTCGGCGACCGCGCTCTCCCAGGTGACCAGCTCGTCCGCGCCGAAGAAGAGATCGATCTCGACCGCGGCCCGGTCCGGGGAATCGCTGCCGTGAACGACGTTCGTCCCGATCGACACGGCGAGATCGCCCCGGATGGTGCCCGGCGCCGATGTGGCCGGGTTGGTCGCTCCCATCGTCGAGCGGACGAGAGCCACGGCACCCGGCCCTTCCCACGCCATCGCCACCACCGGCGCCGAGGTGATGAAGCGGACGAGCCCGGGGTAGAAGGGCTTGCCCACATGCTCGGCGTAGTGGCGCGCAGCCAGAGCCTCGTCGATCCACATCAGCTTGAGGCCGACGAGGTGCAGGCCGCGGCGCTCGAGCCGGGCGATGACGTCGCCCACCAGGCCGCGCTGGACCCCGTCGGGCTTCACCAGGACGAGTGTGCGTTCCACGGTCATGAGGTCTCGTTCCACTCCTTGATCAACGTCCGACGACCATCCCCTTCGACGGCGGTCCACCACCGCCCGCTCACGAAGCTCGGGCGAGGGCGCTCTCGAAACGCTCGGGCTTCGAGAAGGGGCCGATGACAGCGGCGCGGAGCCCGTGCCGGCAGACCTCGTCCGCCGTCGCCCTCAGCTCCTCCGCGGTGACCGCATCCAGGGCCGCGACCACATCGCCGGCGAGCAGGACCTCCCCAGCGAGCAGCTCCTGCTGCCCCAGGAACTGGCTCACCGCCCCGGTCCCCTCCAGATGGAGGAGGAGGCGTCCCTTCGCGTACTCCTTGGCCCTGCCCAGCTCCTCGGCCTCCACCGGCTGGTCGACCAAGCGGGCCAGCTCCTCCACGGCGACCTTCACAGCCTCGACCGCTCGGCGGGGCTCACATCCGATGTAGATGCCGAGACACCCGCTGTCCCGCAGCTTCGAGGCGAAGGAGTGGACGTCATAGGCCAGGGCCCGCTCCTCCCGCAACTCCTGGAAGAGCCGGCTGGACATCCCCTCCCCCAGCACAACATTGAGCAGATCCAGGGCGAAGCGGCGGGGGGCGAGGTACGAACACGCGTAGCCGCCCAGGATGATGTTGGCCTGCTCGGTGCGCTTGTTGATGAATCGGAGCGCGCTCCCCGCCACCTCGAGGGCGGGGGCCGGCTCCTCCGCCGCCCCCTCCCCGAGCCTGCCCACGGACTGCTCCACCACCTCCCGGGCCTGCCCGGGCTCGATCGCCCCGGCCATGCTCACCACCAGGCGGTCGGGCCGGTAATGGCGGGCGAGGTGCTCACTGCAGGCCTCGACGTCGAAGCTGCGGACGGTCTCCTCGGTGCCGGCGATGTCCCACCCCAGGGGCTGGTCCGGGTACATCACCTCGTCGAAGAGGGTGCCGATGTGGTCCTGGGGGTTGTCCAGGCTCATCCGCAGCTCCTCAATCACCACCTGCCTCTCCTTGGCGACCTCGGTGGGATCGAGAACCGGGGCGAAGACCATGCCCCCGAGCACCTCACAGGCCAGCCCCAAGTGCTCAGCCGGCACCTTCGCGTAGAAGATGGTCGCCTCCTTGTCGGTCGAGGCGTTGATGGACCCGCCGACGCTCTCGATGGCCTCGGACACGGCGCGGGCCGTCGGGAAGCGGCCGCCACCCTTGAACACCACGTGCTCGATGAAGTGGCTGAGACCGGCGGTCGCGCCCACCTCGTACCGGGAGCCGACCCCGAACATGAAGGCGACGGCGGCCGACATCCGCTCCCGCATCGGGGTGGCGATCAGGCGCGCCCCGCTCGGCAGACGCTGCAGCTCATAGGGGACGTCGCGGGAGGTCATCGGTCCAGCGAGTGTATGCGCTCCGGGCTGCGGCGCTCCCGGCAGGGCTCCACGCCCACCCAGGTCCTGGGCCGCAGCGGCCTCGGGCTTCAGCCCCGCTGCCAGCGCGACGGGCGGCGGTCCCCGCCGCGTCCCCCGTCGCTGAACCCACCGCTCCGCTGGGGCGGTCGACCGACGCGATCCGGGAGCTCGGGGAGGTCGGGCTGCGCCGGACCCGTGGCGTGGATGACCACCCGCCGGGCCGGTTCCTTGCCGGTGCTCTCGGTCCGTACGCCGGCGTCATCGGCCAGGGTAAGGTGGATGGCCCGGCGCTCGTAGGCGTGCATCGGGTCGAGCGTGTACCGCTGGCCGGTCCGCTTAACGCGATTGGCGAGGCGGAGAGCCAGCTCGCGGACCTGCTCCTCGCGGCGGGCGCGGTATCGCTCGACGTCGAGGATGACCCGGCGCCCCGACCCGATCTCGATGTCTCCCATCATCAGGTTGACGACCGTCTGGAGGGCCCGGAGCGTCTCTCCGCGCCAGCCGATGAGGAGGCCCAGGTCGTCCCCGGAGACGTCCAGGAGGGGTGGCGCCGTCGGTCCGCCCGGCGTGGCCGTGGCCCGGCGGGTCGCGATCCGGGCCTCGATCCCCATCCGCTCGAGCAGCTCCGCCAGCGTCGTCCTCGCCTTGGCGGTGTGCTCGTCCAGCTTGGACACTTTGACCCTGGCCTCCGCCGCTCCGGACACCCTCTCCCCGGGAAGCACACGGGCCGGTCGCGAGAGCACCTCGATGGAGACCTCGTCGGGGCCCGCTCCGAGCTCGGCGAGAGCCGTGGCGATGGCCTCCTCCACGGTCTGGCCGCTCGTCTCGACGCTCGCCCATGCCTCGGCCGCGCTCATGGCGTCAGCTTCCGTCACCCGTTCGCCCTCCTTCCGGCACCGCCTCAGCGGCGGCGGCGCGCCTTCTTCTGAGCTCGCGACGGGGCCCGGCCTCGACCGGGGCTCGCCGGCGGCATGCTCATGGCCGGGGCCGTGCCCCGACCCGATCTCTTGGAACCGTTGGACGAGCTGGTCCCACCACCGGTCCCGGCGGCCCGCATCGCCGCTGCCGCGTCCAGGTCGCTCCTGGAGTACGAGAGCGAGGTGGTACGTCCGGCCCCGGGGATCCAGCCCGGCACCCGCAGCCCACCCCAGCCCATCAGCGAGTACTGCTGGCCGACCATCACCAGGGCGGCGGTCATCCAGTAGAGGGTTAGGCCCTGGGGCCAGATGAAGCCGAAGAAGAGGCTCATCAGGGGCATGAAGTAGACGACCATCTTCATCGAGGAGGCCATCTGCCGCTCCATGTCGCTCATGTCCGGGCGCATCGGCTGCATCGTCATCTTCGACTGGACGAAGTAGGCGAGGCCGGTGAGGATCGGGAAGATCAGCAGCGCGAGATTGGTCGGGGGGGTGAACAGATGGCCCCAGTCGGTCGCGCAGGTGATGGCCACCCCCTTGCTGTTGGTCAGGGCGCAGCCTGTCCAAGGACTGTTGGCGGCCCCCAATGCCTGCCCGATGGTCTGAGCCACGTTGTGGATCCAGAAGAAGCCGAAGTAGAACGTCTTGGGCAGCACGTCGAAGGTGACGTGCGACGCCCCGGTGGAGTCCATGCCGATCACGTCCCGGATGCCCCAGTACAGCCCGTACAGCACGGGCATCTGGACCAAAAGTGGGACACATCCGGACATCGAGCTGAACGGGCTGATCCCGTGCTCCGCGTAGACCTTCTGGGACTCCTCCGAGATCTTCCGGGTCTGGCCCTTGTACCGCTTCCGGATCTCGTTGAGCTGGGGGGCGACCTGGCGCTGCTCGCGCTGGATGCGCCGCTGGGTGCGCAGGTTCCAGCCCATGATCGGGAAGACCAGGGCCCGGATGATCAGGGTGGTGACCACCACGGCGAGACCGAAGGGGCCGATGGCCCGGAGCACCCCGACGCCGTTGAAGACCTTGCTCAGCTCCTCGATCATCCAGCCGATCGGATAGCGGAGGATGCTCAGCCAGTCGATCGGGTTGAGGTCGATCCCTCCTATCAGCGGGGTCGGCATCACGCGGAGCTCCGGTGCGCGGTGCGCGAGGCCCGGCGGAGACGCCGCGCCTGACGCCAGGTCACGTACTCCTCAGGCACGGGGTCGGCCCCTCCCGGATAGCCCGGGTGGCAGCGCGAGATGCGCCGGACGCCCAGCCACCAGCCGCGCCGGGGGCCGAACCGGCCGATGGCCTCGGCGGTGTACCGCGAGCAGGTCGGCGCGTAGCGGCAGCTGCTCATCAGACCGAAGACGGGCCCCAGGGTGACCTGGTAGATGCGGATGAACCAGAGGCTGAAGCGCGTCATGGCTTGCCCGGAGGCGGACCAGGGGCCTCCGGGCCCGAGGCGACCCTCGCCCGGGCGACGGCGCCACGCGCAGCCGCCTCCAGCTGGTCGCGGAGCAGGCTGAAGGGGACCCTCAGGGCGGAGGCGTCGGCACTCACGATCAGGTCGTACCCGTGGTAGTCGTGCAGCCCGCGCGCCGCCTCGCGGAGCCGGCGGCGAACCCGATTCCGCTCGACGGCACCAGCCATGCCTGGAACCGAGAGTCCGAGGCGCGCCTCGTCACGTCCATTGGGAGCGGCCTGGACACGGACCGTACCGGCCCGTCCAACGCACCGCCACGTGCGCACGGAGGCGAAGCGCCCACGGCCAGCCAGCCTGCCGCTGCCCGTCAGCGAGGGCCGGTCGGGGTGAGGTGCTTCCGTCCCTTGAGGCGGCGCGCCTTGAGCACATTGCGTCCACCGGGCGTCGACATCCGGATCCGGAAGCCGTGGGTCTTGCGGCGGTACGCCTTCTTGGGTTGAAAGGTTCGCTTTATCGGATCTCTCCTGCCGTGAGGACATCGCAAATCGCGTCCGGGGACGCCACGGAGCGCCGCACCCGGACGGCGTGGTCACGCCAGTATATTCGGTCCAGCCAGCCACACCTCCCGGAAGCGCCTCCGCAGAGGGTCCGGGGCTCCGTCCCCGCCCAGGCTCCTCTCCGCGCTCGCCTGCCCATCCGGCCTCCGCGGTCGCGCACCGCGGAGCGGTCACGCCCGCCGGTTGTCGAGTGCCCCCGCCATTGCTAGACTGACGGGTGCTCAGGCGGGACGAGCTCCCCCAATCGCCCCACCCACCAGTGACAGGAACCTCCGGCAGCGACGTCGAAGTTTATCCACTCCTGTTCACATCCTGTGGATAAGTGGCTTCGGTACGTGGAGGTCGGGCTTTGGCTTCGGCGCTTGGGCGGCATGAGGAGCGACCTTGACGATCGGGACCGACGACGACTTCGTCCCGACTGCCACCGACCGCAACTCCACCCAGCAGCTCTGGAGCGCTGCCCAGGAGGAGCTGCGCTTCCAGCTGGCCCGGCCCAGCTACGAAACCTGGCTGGCCACCGCGACCCTGGTGGAGAGTGATGGCCAGCGCTTCCTGATCGGGGTACCGACGCGGCTCGCTCGCGACTGGGTCTCCGAGCGCTTCGTCTCCGTGATCCAGGAGGTCCTCTCCGGCCTTCTGGGGCATGAGTGCCAGGTCGAGATCACCATCGACCCCATGGCCAGCCCCCCTCGCGACGAGCCGGCGCCTCTCAGCGACTCCGACCTGGCTCCAGAGACGGACCTCGCCCCGGCCGGCGAGTCCCGGCTCAATCCCAACTTCACCTTCTCCAGCTTCGTGGTCGGAAACTCCTCACGATTCGCCCACGCCGCCTGCCGCGCGGTGGCCGACGCTCCGGGCAAGGCCTACAACCCACTCTTCCTCTACGGCGGTGTGGGCCTGGGCAAGACCCACCTCATGCACGCCATCGGCCATGCCGTGCGCGAGGGCCACCGCCGCCCTCCCAAGGTCGCCTACATCACCTCCGAGAAATTCACCAACGAGATGATCACCGCGATCCAGGAGAACAAGACCAACGACTTCCGCCACCGGTACCGCACCGTCGACGTCCTGCTCATCGACGACATCCAGTTCCTGGCCGGCAAGGATCGGACCCAGGAGGAGTTCTTCCACACCTTCAACGCCCTCCATGAGATCCAGAAGCAGATCGTCGTCAGCAGCGACCGGCCACCCAAGGACATCCCCACCCTGGAGGACCGGCTCCGCAGCCGCTTCGAGGGCGGCCTCATGGCCGACATCCAGCCCCCGGATGTGGAGACCCGCCTGGCCATCCTCAAGACCAAGCTCGGCCCGCACAACCGCCTGGTTCCCGACGAGGTCTGCAGCTTCATCGCCCACCGCATCCAGAAGAACATCCGTGAGCTGGAGGGCGCCCTGATCCGCGTCCTCGCCCATGCATCCATCAACGGCCATGCCATCACCCTCGAGATGGCCCAGCGAATCCTGAGCGACATCATCCCGGTGGCCGACGCCCAGCCACTCAGCATCCCCTTCATCCAGGACACGGTTGCCCAGTACTACGGCATCCCCGTCGACGAGATGAAGGGCAAACGCCGCGACAAGCACATCGTGTTCCCCCGCCAGGTCTCGATGTACCTCATCCGTGAGGAGACGGACTCCTCGCTTCCCGTCATCGGCGACGCGTTCAGCGGGCGCGATCACACCACTGCCCTCCACGCCATCGACAAGATCACCGAGCTTCTCCGCGAGGACGTCCGGCTCCAGGGCGACATCCGCCAGCTCCGGGAGCGCCTCCACGCCCATGGCTGAGCCCCACTCCCTCCCGGGAGCAGCAGCGCCTCTCCCGCCGACACACCATCCAGAATCCACCCTCTGCGCCGAGTGGGACAAAGCCTGTGCGCATCTCACCCGCTCCTTGTGGCAAACCGCGCATCCGCCTTCCCCCTGGGGACAACCCCTTCAGGCAGGTCCCGCCCTCCCCAGCCTCTCCCCGGTTCTCCCCAGCCTTCCGTATTCAGAAACCAGGGTTATCCCCCGCTTCCCCACCCCTATTAATATCTTCTTATCTCTACACTGTCACCACCCAAGGAGTCCTCTCCGGTGAACAACTGGCCTTCCGGTACGAGCACCCATACCGCTCTGCGCTGCACGGTGTCCCCGTCCGCACTCAGCTCCTCGCTCAGCCTGGTGTCACGCGCAGTGTCGCCACGCTCCACGCTGCCCGTGCTGAGCAACGTCCTGCTCGAAACCGAGGCAGAGGGACTCCGCGTCACCGCCACGAACCTTGACCTCACCATCAGCGCCCTGGTCGCGGCCACCGTGTTGGAGGAGGGACGGGTGACCGTCCCCGCACGTCTCCTCGCTGAATACATCGCCTCCCTCGATGACACGACCTGCACCATGGAGGTGGAGGAGCGAACCCAGATGCTCCGCATCACCTCGGGGGTGCAGAAGACCAACCTTCACGGCAT
>PLAX01000144.1 GCA_003135255.1 Candidatus Dormiibacterota bacterium
CCCTCTCCAACGGAGCAACCCTCCTCAACGCGCCCTCGGCGAGCCGCAACATCGGCGTCTTTCTGATCGTCCGGGCCGGCTCGCGCGACGAGACGGCGGAGACGGCCGGCCTCGCCCACTACCTGGAGCACATGTTCTACAAGGGGACCGAGCGCCGGCCCACCACCCAGCAGATCACACGCGAGATCGACCGGCTGGGAGCCTCCACCAACGCCTACACCGACACCGAGGAGGTCGGCTATTACGCCGAGGGCCCGGCGACGGCGATGCGCCAGCTCGCCGACATCGTCACCGACATGCTGAGCCGGCCCCTCTTTGCCGTCGAGGAGGTCGAGCGGGAGCGCAACGTGGTGCTCCAGGAGCTCTCCGCCCGGCTGGCCGACCCCGATGGCTGGATCTGGGACCGGCTGGGCACCGTCACCTTCGGAGCCGACCAGCCCGTGTCGTGGTCGGCGGCCGGCTTTCCGTGGGTGGTCGAGAAGGCGACCCGCGACCAGCTCCTCGAATACCACCGCTCCTTCTACGCGCCGGCCTCGATGTGCCTGGTCATCGCCGGCGGTGCCCAGCTCGAGCCCGAACGGGCGGAGGTGTTGCTCGCCGACGTACCCACCGCCCAACCGCGGCCGCGCGCCCAGGCTCGGTGGGGCCTCGGCGAGCGTTACGCCGCCAACGTGCGTCCCTTCACCCCGGCCGAGGAGCCCCAGATCAAGATGGCCCTCGCCGTGCCCGGCATCCCCGCCCTGGACGAGGACCGGACCGCCCTCTCTGTGATGACCTACATCCTGGGAGGAGGGATGTCCTCACGCCTCTTCCACACGGTGCGGGAGCGCAACGGCCTCGCCTATTCGATCTTCGCCGTCCACGAGGGTCTGGAGGACATCGGGGTGTTCGCGATCGCGACCGGCACGCGCCCCAAGGACGCGGCCAAGGCGGTGCGCCTCTCGTTTCGGGAGCTGCGCCGGATCGCCGCCCGGCCGGTTCCCGCCACCGAGCTGGCCGCCGCCAAGTCGGCCATGATCGGGCGGATGCTCCGGTCCACGGAGACCGCGATGGCGAGTGCCCGCTTCTACGGCACCCGCTGGCGGGCCCGGCTTCCCCTCGAGACCCCGGACGATCGAGCCGCGGCGGTCAGCCGGGTGACCGTCTCCGACGTCCAGCGAGTCGCCGAGCGGATCGCCGCCGGCATCGACGACGTCCGGCTCGCCTTCGTCGGTCCCAAGGACCAGGGTGACGCGCTCCTGGACGCCGCGCTGGACCGCCGCTCCGGCTGACCACCAGACCGCGACCGGCGTCGGGCGGGAGCGGTACGGTGTACTGATGCCGGGCAGGGGCCCGGCGCGTCAGTGGGTGCAGATGTAATGGATGGTCTGGCTCGCCGTCCGCGCCTCGGGTGAGAGCACCTGGAAGGTCACGGTGGCATCGATGTGCCCCGGGCCGGTCAGCTTGATCGGGGTCGTGAAGCGGAACGAGCTGTCGGAGGAGATCGTCACCGAGAGCTTGGTGACGGTCGGGCTCTCCCCCGCGGTGCTCCTGACCCATTGATAGCTCAGCGTCCCGGAGCCCCTCAGGGATCCGGTGGCGGTGAAGGTGAAGGTGGTGCCGCACCCCGCCGTGCTCCCCGGCTGCACGGCGAGCCGGACGTCATCACCCACCTCGAGCGGGTGGGCCCGAGTCGGGGCCGCCGCCGGCGGCTGGAGCAAGACCACGGCCCCGGCGGCCACCCCGGCGGCGACCACGACCAGTCCCGCCAGGAGCCAGATCCACCGGCGCCGCCGGCGCCGCCGAGGCGGGCGGGCGCCGCCCCCCGGTGAGCCGGCACCGGGCTCCGAGAGCTGCGAGCCCACCGGGGCGGCGAACGGCTCGGGGTCGAACGGGGTGGCCGGGCCTGGCTGCGCCGCCACCGCGTCTCCCGCCGGAGCGGGGTTCAGGGGCCGAGACTCCGCCGTCGGGGCGGTCGCCGTCCCCGGGTCGGTCAGAGGGGCGGCCGGCGGCGGGTTGCCGGAGGGCGGATCCGCTGGGGTCACGGAGAGGGCGGGCGGTGGTGGCGGCTCACCGGCCAGGCTCACCGTGACCGTGTGGCCGAGGCGGCTGCGGGGGGGCTGAGGACCGAGCGAACGGGTGGCGCGGGCGGCGAGGTCGCTCTGGACCCTCCATCCCGGCCCGAGCAGCTGGGTCGCGACGGTCTCCAACTCCAGCCGGAAGTCGGTGGCGGTCGTGAACCGCACCTCCGGAACGCCGGCGAGCGACCGGTTGACCAGGCGCACCAGCGTTTCGGGCCCGCGCACCTCGCCGCTCTCCTCCGGGCGCATGCCGCTGACCAGCTCGCGGAGCAGGGCCCCGGTGGCGTAGAGGTCGGCGGCGACGCTCGGGGCGCCTCCCTCAGGCGGTTCCACCGCGGGCGACCCGGGCATGGCCGGGTCCGCGGCCAGCACCGCGGCCACGCCGAGCTCGGTGATGCGGACGGCACCCGCCGGGGTGATCACGATGACGTCGGGAGAGACGTCTCCGTGGGCGATGCCCGCGCGGTGGATCCCCTCGAGACCGGCCAGCACGGCATCGACGATGAGCATCACCGCCGACAGGGGGAGGGAACCGTCGGCCCCGAGGAGGGCGGGGAGGCTCCGGCCGCGGACCAGCTCGGTGACGACGTAGAGGCGCTGCCCGATCCGGACCAGGTCGTAGACCGCGGCCACGTTGGAGTCCGCCACGGTGGCGGCCTGCCTGCTGGCGAGTGCCAGCCGTTCCACGAAGTCTCCGCCGCTGAGCAGACGAGCGGGGACCTCCTCCAGTGAGACCGGGTGACCGCTGGGGCGGTAGCGACCGGTGCTCCGCGGGCCCATCAGCCCCTCGCCGATCACCGCGCCGACGATGTAGTCGCCGCTCACGTCCGGGCCGCTCCCGCCGCGTGCCCGCGGACCGGTGCTGCGGCTGAGGAGAGCGGGTCGGTCACGGCGATCCAATGTAACAGCCGCCTGCTGAAGCCCGTGCCGCCGATGGCGGCGAGCAACGGTTCGGATCGGGCCGCCGCATATACTCCGGCGAAGATGGACCTTCCGATCGAGGTCACCCCTGCGGAGGCACACGCCGCCGTCACGGGTGGGGCGTATCTGCTCGACGTCCGCGAGCCGTGGGAGTCGCAGGAGCGGCGGATAGCCGGTGCGGTGCTGATCCCCCTGGTCGAGCTTCCCGGCCGGATCGGTGAGCTCCCCGACGATCGTGACCTTTACGTGTACTGCCGGGTGGGGGGGCGCAGCCGCCGCGCCGTCGACTACCTCCGGCAGGCCGGCCGCCCGCGTTCGGTCAACGTGACGGGTGGGATCGATGCCTGGGAGGAGGCTGGGCTTCCGGTGATCCGCTAACAGGGTTCTCCAGCACCCTGTCAGTTCCGCGGGTGCCTGGTCTCAGTGGTGGTGGTTCAGGAGGATCAGCACGACGATCGCCGCGAGGACCACGACGAGCGCGGCGACCACGACGGCGAACGGCAGGTTCACTCCGCTCGACCGGCTGCGTGAGAGCACAGGTCCCGTCGGCTCCGGGAGAGACGCGCCCGCGGTCCGGATCGTCGGCGGGGCCATGGGTGCGAGGGGCTGCATCGCCGAGGCGAGGGTCCAGGGCCTGGTCGAGACCGGCGCCGGCTGACCGCCGGGCAGCAGTGGCAACCCCGATCGCCCGGCGGCAGCCGGCCCGGAGCTCGCGGTGGTCGGCACGGGGGCGGCGCTGGCCGCGGCGGTGGCGGGGATCGGAGCCGGCGGGGCCTGTGGCGTCCACTCCCCACCGCCTTTCGGCGCGGGTTCCGATCGATCCGCCGTCGAGCCGGTGGCGACCGCCGTTTCGGGGGAAACACCGGGTGTGCTCGGCGGTGCCCGGTCGACCGTCGAGCCGTCGCGCTCCCCGCTCGCTGCGGGATACGACGGCGGGGCGGCGCGGAACCGCTGGGTGCGGTCCGTCTCGGGGCCGCCGGTGAGGCCCGGGACGTACGCCGCCCCGCGGACCGGCCCGTCCAGCCTCCATCCGGGCAGTTCCGCCAGGGTGGGGAGACGCGAGGGTTGTGAGGATGGAGACGTGCTCCACGCCGGTGCGCTCTGATCCTGGGCCGCGAGCTCCGCGGCCGTGATGTCACCGGTGGGGAGCTTCGCGTCGGCGATCCCGGCCGCGGGAGCAGGTGGCGGCGCGGGCGGAGCTGACATCTCGATGAGATCGTCGCTCCCCCAAACGGGTGGCGGCTCGGCCGGCGGCGGCCACATCGGAGGCAGCGGTGCCGGGTGATGGTGGGACGCGGGCGGCACGGCCGGCCCGAGTGCGCCCTCCTCGGGTGCCCCCGCAGCCGTCGATGGCCACTCCACCGCCGGCGGAGGACCCGGGGGCTGGGCCCATCCACTTCCGGGCACCGGAGCGGTTCCTGCGTCCCCCGGCGGCGGTGGCCACCCCTGCCCGGTGGCGGGGGGTTCGTGCGCAGGCGGGGAGACCCACTGCTCCGAGGCACCCGCGGGCTCCGGCGAGGAGGTCGGCGAGTCGGGCGCTGCGCTCCGCTCAGGCCACTGGTCCCAGCCTCCGGCTGCCGTCGACAGGTCCGACATGAAGGGCCAGAGGCCGAGCGTCGCCACCGGCTCAGGCGGGGAGACCCAATCTGCAGGAGCCGCAGGCGGCTCGGGCGGAGCGCCCCAGTCTCCGGGCGCCGCCGCGGGCTGGGACGCAAGGGCCCATTCGCCGGGCAACGCCACCGGATCAGGTGGCGATGGCCACGGAGCGCTCACCTCCGGCTCGGGCGGTGAGNNGGCGGAGCCGGCTCTGCGGCAGAGGATCCCCGCCCGGACGGTGCCGCCGGCTCCGGGGCGGCGGTCAGTGGCGAGAGGACCGGGGGGAGCGGGGGGAGGTAGCTCGGCGAGAGGGAGATGAGATCCTCGTCCGGGGCGCCGTCCTGCTCCGGCGGAGCCGGGGACTCCGCCGCTTCTCCGCCCGACCTCGGCGCCGGTTCGGCATCCGCATCGGCATCGGCGCCGTGCGCGACCGGTCCGAGCGCCTCGACCGCCGGCTCGGCCGCGACGGGGGGAGTCTCCGCGGGAACCGGATGCGGGCCCTGGTCTCCGGCCAGCTCGCCGAGATCGGCGAGGAGGGAGCTGACCTCGGCGCGGAAGAGGTCCCGGCCTCGCGAGCTAGCTGCCGAGCGCTTGTTCGCCATGACCAGTCAACTTACCCCCAAAGGGGTCTGATCTGGAGGCTTGTTTTCGACGTGTGACGAGATGGCAGCGGTGGGGATCTGACGTCCGGCCGGCGCGAGGCGTCGCCAGGCGCGATCACGATCGGTCCCCCGAGGCGGTCACCCGGCCGACAAAGGCACCTCGACCACGTGGATGTCACGCAGGTTGCGGAGCCGCTGGGCCACGTCGAGCCCGTAGCCGACGACGAAGTGGTCGGGGATGTCGAAGCCGCGGAAGTCGATCTGGACCTCGCGCATCCGGTGGCTGCGCTTGTCGAGCAGGGACACCAGGCGGAGCGAGCGGGGGTGATGCGTGGCCAGGTGCTTGCGGAGGAAGGAGGTCGTCAGCCCGGTGTCGATGATGTCCTCGACCATCAGGACGTCGCGGTCCCGGAGGGTCATGCTCACGTCCTTGACCAGCTCCACCGTCCCCGAGCTGGTGGTGGCGTCACCGTACGAGCGGCAGGCGACGAACTCCAGCTCGACGGGGATGGTCAGCGCCCGGGCCAGGTCGGCGGTGAAGAGGATCGACCCCTTGAGCACACAGATCAGGACGAGCGGCTGCTCCAGCACCGGATAGGCAGCGTCGATCTCGGCCGCCAGCTCCTCCACCCGCCGCTGGATCGCGGTGTCCTCGATGAGGATGCCACCGACAATGAGGTCGCCGACCTGGGTCACGCGCAGAGTGTAGCGGGGCGGTCAGGGCCCCCCGGGGCCGCTGGGTCCCCACGCTCGCGGCGGCTGCCGGGGGGGGCCTCCGCCCGCCGACCGAACTACTCGGCGCCGATCTCTGACCTGGATCGGTGAGTAGCCACTCGCATCTCATCCCACCAGCCGGATCATCCCGGCGTT
>PLAX01000173.1 GCA_003135255.1 Candidatus Dormiibacterota bacterium
ACTTCGACTCCGACATCGTCCAGTACCTGGACGACGCCGGCGAGGATGGTGCCGTCGGAGGGGACGGCGCCGGGGAGGAGGAGTAGGGCCGCTGCCGGGATGCGGGCTGCCCGCCGGCGCCGCCCCAGCGTGAGCTCAGGTCTCGCGGAGGTCCTCGTGGCGCCAGTCGAGGTCGCGCAGCTCCGGCGCCGGCGCACCGCGGTGGACGGCGTCCGGGCCGAAGCGGCGCTGGAGCGCGTCGAGGGTGGCGTCGAGGCGGCGTTCGCGGGCTGCGCGCGGTGCGCTGAAGAGGTCCATCTGAGCCGCATTCTCCAGGTTGTGGACGCCGACTCCGATGAGGCGGACCGGCCGCTCCGGTTGATGAGTCGCGGCGAGGAGAGCGATGGCGCCGGACGTGATGGCCGCGTCGCTGTCGCTTCCCCCATCGAGGGAGCGCTGCCGGACCAGGGAGGTGAAGTCAGCGTAGCGGAGCTTGAGGCTGACGGTGCGTGCGCTGAGCCCCGCGGAGCGCAACCGTCTCCCCACGTCGGCCGAGAGATGGCGGACGCGCTCCCGGAGCTGGCCGGCGTCGACCACGTCCCGATCGTAGGTCTCCTCACGGGAGATCGACTTCGTCGCGCTCGGGGGCGTCACCGGTGAGGTGTCGATCCCCTGCGCACGACGGGTCAGGGAGTGGGCTGCGACCTTGCCCAGGCGTCGCTCGAGCAGCGCCGCCGGATGCCCGGCCAGCTCGCCCAGGGTGCGGAGCCCCAGCCCGGCGAGAGTGCCAGCCGTGGCCGGGCCCAGCCCGGGGAGCGTGCGGAGCGGAAGAGGCCGGAGAAACTCAGCCTCCTCGCCGGGCCGCACGACGACGAACCCTCGCGGCTTGCGCAGATCGGAGGCGATCTTGGCGACGGTCTTCGAGGTGGCGATCCCGAAGCTCGCCTGGAGCCCCGTCTCCGCCAGGATCTGGTCGCGAAGGCGGGCGGCCATCTCCTCGGGGTCGCCCGGGGTGGCGGTCACGTCCAGGTACGCCTCATCCAGGGAGAGGGGTTCGACGAGGGGGGTCAGCGCCCGTGCCAGAGCAAAGATCCGGGCCGACGCCTGCCGGTACGCTGGGAAGTCGACCGGAAGCACGGCGGCCGTGGGGCAGAGGCGCACCGCTCGGCCCAGCGGCATCGCGGAGTGCACCCCGTAGCGGCGCGCCTCGTAGGAGGCGGCGGAAACCACGGCACGGGCCGTGCGCCCATCCCCCCCACCGCCGACGATCACCGGCCGTCCGCGCAGCTCAGGACGCCGCTCTTGCTCCACCGACGCATAGAAGGCGTCGAGGTCGAGGTGGATGATCGCCCGCACCCAGCTCATGAGGCGATTCTGTCGCTCGCGCGTCCCCAGTGGGTGGATGGGGCGGTCGGGGACCCCGGGGGGGAGCCGCCGGGATGCCGGCTATGCGGTGGAGCCGGACGGCCGGCGGGCCGCGTGGTCCCGGATGTCGTCCTCGGTGAGGTAGCCGGACGCGATCAGCAGTTCAACGTAGCTGACGCCCAGGTGAGGCGCGGCCCGGCGGAGCACCCACGGAGGAGGGTTGTCCTTGTTCTTGTTGACCGCCTGGTAGAAGTAGATCTGATTGAGGTCGCAAAGCAGCGCAAGGCGGTGGAGCGAGATGCCGCGAAGGCGACATCTCTCGATCAGGTAACCCCGGAAGGCGGCATCCATCATCTCGCTTCCTGCTTCTTTTCTCGGGTCAACGGGATGTGTCGTCGCCAACGACGCTACCACGGTTGCCCCCATTCTGCGGCAGGAACAGCAGTTCGACCAGATCGGAGAGCCGGGCGATCACCGCGTCCGCGTCGCCCGGCCCGGGGGCGTCCCGATGCTCGCGGGTTCGGATGGTCGCCATCCCCGAAGGCCGCGCCGCCGCAGCTCCTCGGGGGTGCACATCGTCGCGGGTGGGAGAGGCGCCGGTCGCGCCATCAGCGGGGCGGCTGGCCGCGTCCGGGCCCGCCCCGGCGCTTCCTCCCCGAGACCCGTCTCCGCCGGCGCCGACCGGCGCCGCCGGGTGCCGGCGAGCGGGCAAAGCGGTCGTAGAACGTCGTCGAGGGGTGAGCCTCGGTGGGGAGGCGAGCCATCGCCCCGGGCGTGGCCTCGACCCGGGCGGCGTACTCGCCGAGCAGCGCCTCCAGGGGCCGCTTGTTGCTCGCCGACGGGGACGCGGTCTCCGCCCAGGGTTGCACGGTCGAGGCCTCAGCCTCCGGGGGTGGTGCCTCCTCCTCGCCGGGGACCGAGTCGATCAGCTCCTTGATCGCGCGGGCGACCAGATCGTCCGAGCCACCGGCCCCGTTGGCTCGGTCGCTCATGGTGGTGTCGAGCTCCGCTCGCCGGCGCTCGTCGCCACCTGGAATCCGGCCAGGGCCAGGCCGGCGATCGTCTTCACGTCAACGGCGTCCTCGGCGATCAGGTGGCCGGCCTCGGCCTCGGTGAAGAGCTGGGCGATCACGTGCTCGTCCGNNCCCGGTGCCGTCGGGCCCGTGGCGAGTCGCTCCCAGATCTCCGCCGTGTATCCGGTCTCCTCGGAGAGCTCGCGTCGAGCCGCCGCCTCGGGCTCCTCGCCGGGGGTCAGGGTGCCCGCCGGGATCTCCCACAGCGCCCTGCCGACGGCGTGACGCCACTGGCGCACCAGCACGACGCGGCCGTCGGCGTCGGTGGCCACGATCGCGACCGCCCCGGGGTGCTCGATGATCTCCCGCCCGGCGAGATTGCCGTCGGCGGTCTCCACGGTGTCGTCATGGACGGTGAGCAACCGGCCCTGGAATACGGTCCGCCGCTCCACGGGGTGCTCCCGGAGCACGTCGTCGATCATGGTCCGAAGTCTGACAGCAGTCGCACGGGGGCGGTCACGAAGGGGCCGAGGGCCGCGCGCTCGCCCGAACGGCTGTGGTACGGTGCCCAGGTCACGGATCGATCCGATCGCGTCCTGCACGGCGGGGGTTGGCCCCGCCGGTCCGAGGCCCACCACCCTAACCTCGGTGGAACGGAGACCTAGCTGCGCCGTCCTCCACCAGTCGTGGAGCGAAGCGACGAGGGGAACGGTCGGGGCGGTCAGGGGAGATCATCTCGATGCGGACTGCGATGCGCCTTCCAGAGTGGGCAAGCCGGCGCGCCGGTTCGCTCCTGCGGTCGGCGCGGCGCCTGGTTCCGCCACTTCGCGGCGCGGCGCGCTGGCCGGCACGCCAGCTCCGCGCGCTCAGCCGCCGCCGCGTCCGAATCTGGATTCCGCGGCGCCTCGGGGAGCTGGCCGTCGGCATTGCCATCCTACCCCTGAGCGCCGTGCTGACCCTCACCGTGGCGGCGTTCTCGGGCCCCTCCACGGTCCAGGTCCAGGGGCCGCCGATCGGCTCCGCCGGCTCCCTCCTCCGCTTCCACATCCTGCCGCTCGGCGACCCGTTGAATGCGGGGACCGGCGCGATCACCACGCCGGTGCTCGCCAGCCTGCCCCCTGCCCCACAGCTCTCGCCCCTTCAGGTGGTCGAGGGCACAGAGATCCCCTCTGACCCCTACTCCACCGCCGAGGTCGAGGCCATCATCACCCAGGCGGCTGAGGCCGACGGGGTCGACCCCGCCTGGATGATCAGGACCGCCACGTGCGAGTCGAATCTCCACACCAATTCGTACAACCCATCCGGCCCCTACTACGGTCTCTTCCAGTTCGTCATGTCCACCTTCATGGCTCACGGCGGCACGAGCATCTGGGATCCGGTTCAGCAGTCGGAGATCGCGGCGAGCATGTTCGCCTCCGGGGACTCCTCGGCCTGGCCGGTCTGCTCGCTGGCCTGACGCCGCCGGTGGCCGGCCTCAGCTGAGTTCCGTCGCGTAGAGCTGGCACGACGCCGGCGTGGCACTCACCAGGACCGGCACCGAGCTGACCGCCGAGGCCCCTCCCGGCCAGACGGTTTCCGTGAGCCCCCCGCCGACGATGGCCCCGGCACTGTCCTCGCAGGCTGCGGACAGGCTCAGCACCGTCCCGGACGGGACCTTCCCGCTCACGGTTGCAGAGACGTCCCCCTCGTATCCGGTCGTTCCAGCACAGGGCGAGCCGCACGCGTACGTCGCCGAGGTCGCGGTCATGACGGCGCGATCTCCGGCCTCCCAGCCTCCGACAGTCCTGGAGACGTCGGTGCTGGTGGCCCTGGCGCACGAGTCGGTGCAGAGGGCGGTGACCGCCAGGGTCTCCCCCGGCGCCAGCGACACCGGCTCCGCGGTGAGGGAGTATGTCCCGCCCGGGAAGTGGACCGTGAAGCCGACCACGACCCCGGTGGCGATGTGTGCGGAGGCCTGATTGTGCAGCACCGCCACCGGGTACGCCTGGAGGTCGTACGCCCCCACTCCCGAGGCCGCCACCGTCACCTGTTCCGTGTCCGGGGCGGAGCTGGGGGACGCCGTCCCCACCGTTGACGGCGTCGACGGGTGCGAGGGGGCGGGTGTCGCCGAGGAGTGCGGGATCGTCCCCGCGCACGCGGTCATCGCGAGGGCGAGGAGGGCGACCGGCAGCTGCCGCAACACATGGCGATGGTAGACATTTGGCTGGCGGCCTCGGGCCCTCGCGGTGGAGACGCGCGACCGGCGGAGGAGCAGGGCTCTCCTCTACCCGCCTCGCGGGACCGAGTTGCGTCTAGCTCGTGAGATCGGTGCGGATGGTCTGGACGTCGGTCCTGCACTTGCCCAGGTCCGACCGGGCCGTCTGTGCTGAATCGCGGGCCGACACCAGCGTTGGCTGGTTGCCAGGGTAGCCGGAGGGGAGAAGGTTGATCACGTCGGAGACGATGCCCGACGATGCCGACTGTGCGGCCGCCAGCTGGGTGGTGCAGTCGTTGAACGCGGTCTGCGCCGCCGCCTTCTGGGCGGCCGAGACGCTGCTGTTGTTGATCGCCGTCTGGATGGAGGGCAGCTTCGACTGGAGGTTGGACTCGACAGTCGTCTCGGTGTCGGCGGCGAGCACCAGGGGCACCTTGGGCTGCTCGAGCAGGAAGACCCGGTAACCCGTGACGATCGTCCCGGTGTCGGCGAGCGCCTTTGCCACCGTGGTGTCGGCGTGGATGGTGCCGAGGAGCGTCTGGAGGCTGCTCTCGTCAGCCGAGATCTGGCCCAGCAGGGTCGCCTTGTCGCTCGAGGTGATGTCGGCGCTGTTGTTGACGTCCGCGGTCATCTTCTGGAGCGCTGTCTCGCGCGCCGACACCGCCTGGGAGGCGCGCTGGTCGATGCACGCCAGCCGGGCGGCCGTGCTGCCGGAGCACGCGCCGGGGGAGGCGCTCGGAGAGGGACTGGACGCGGCCATGGCCGGCAGGACGCTCGCGGCGGCGAGGGCGGCGGTGACCGCGAAGGCGGCGACGCCGATGCGGACGGGGTGGTGCAGCTTCATTGGGCCGGGTCTCCTTTTCATCTGAACGTGGACCCATGCTGGCACCGGTCAGCCGGCAGCTCCCTGAGAGAGCGCTGAAACCCTGGCCACGAAGCGGTCGTGTCCCGCCTTTCTCAGCGGCGTCTCAGCTGTGAGTGCTGAACTCGCCGCGCCGGAAGAGTGCGTGCAGGGGCAGGGACCGCTCGCGCAGGGCGGCCTCCGCGCCCTCCTCGCGGTCGACCAGGACGACGACCTCTGCGACCCGCACCCCGGTGGGCTCGAGCACCTCCAGGGCGCGGAACGCGGATCCGCCGGTGGTGACGACATCCTCGATGAGAGCCACGCGCTCGCCCGGCACCGGCGCCGGCCCTGCGATCTTGGCCGCGGTGCCGTGCGACTTCTCCCCCTTGCGGATCATGAAGGCGCGGAGCGGCGGATCGGAGCCGGCCGCGCTCAGTGCCGCGATCGCTCCCAGCAGGGGGCCCACCCCGTCGTCCCCGGCCACCGCGGTGACAGCCAGCTGGCGGCAGCGAGCCAGCATCAGTGAGGCTGCCAGGAAGAGACCGCGGCCGTCCAGGGTCACCTGCTTGCCGTCGAA
>PLAX01000030.1 GCA_003135255.1 Candidatus Dormiibacterota bacterium
TGGTGGAGCCCGCCCGCCCGGCAAGCATCCGCGCCCGCCCCGACGCCCCCTGGCTGGCGGTGGGGACCGTCTGCATCGGCGCCTTCATGGGCCAGCTCGACGCCAGCATCGTCACCGTGGCCTACCCCACACTGCACACGGCCTTCCACGTCGGGCTGGGGGCCGTGACCTGGGTGGGGCTCGCCTACCTCCTCACCCTCGTGGCCCTGGTCATGGCGGTGGGCCGGGTCGCCGACATGGTCGGCCACAAGCTCCTCTACACGTACGGCTTCATGGTCTTCATCTTCGGCTCGGCGCTCTGCGGGCTGGCCCCCAGCCTCGGCTTCCTGGACGGCTTCCGCGTGCTCCAGGCGGTGGGGGCGGCGATGCTCCAGGCCAACAGCGTCGCCATCATCGCCCTGGCGATGCCGCCGGAGAGGCTTGGACGAGCCATTGGCATCCAGGGGACGGCGCAGGCCCTGGGCCTGGCCTTCGGCCCCACGGTGGGAGGCCTGCTAATCGCGCTCGGCGGATGGCGGCTCATCTTCTTCGTCAACCTGCCGGTGGGGGTCATCGCCTGCGTGCTGGCCTGGTTCCTGATCCCGCGCAGCCGCCACCTCCAGCGGCGAACCGCTTTCGACTGGGTCGGGCTGGGTCTCTTCGTACCGGCGGTCTCGGCTCTCCTGCTGGCCATCACCTCCCTCGCCGACGGCCACGGCAGGTTGTCCGCGGAGGTCGCCCTCCTGCTCGCCGGCTGCGCCATCCTGGGCGGCCTCTTCCTGCTCCGGGAGTGGCGGGCACCGGCCCCGACGCTCGACCTCCGCCTCTTCCGGCGGGTCGCCTTCTCCGCCGGCATCTCGAGCGGCCTGCTCTCCTACGTGGTGATGTTCGGGGCGCTCTATGCCGTCGCCTTCTACCTGGAAGACGGGCCGCAGCAGCTGAGCTCCGCGATCACCGGCCTCGAGCTGAGCATCATGCCGGTCGCCTTCGGCATGGTCGCGCCCTTCGCCGGCCGCGCCGCAGACCACCTCGGCGCGCGGGTGCCGACCGTCGTGGGGATGCTGCTCGCGGCGGCGAGCCTGGCGATCCTTGCCCTCCTCCACCCGACCGGCGCGCTCCTCCTCCTCCCGCTCGCCGCTCTGGGGGCCGGGCTCGGCATCTTCACGCCCGCCAACAACGCAGCCATCATGGGGGCGGCGCCCCGCCGGCAGGCGGGGGTGGCGAGCGGGGTCCTCAACATGACCCGGGGGATGGGCACCGCCATGGGCCAGGCGGTCGCCGCCCTGATCCTGAGCCTGGCCGCCGCCGGCCTGGTGCACCCCGCCGCGCTCGTCAGCGGGTTCGGCGCCTGCGCCCTCTTCCTGGCGGTGGTCGCGCTAGCTGCCGCCGGGCTCGCCGCCCTTCGGGGTAGGGGGCCCCTGGAGACGGTGCTTGCCGAGCCTGCGTGAGGCGCGCCCCGAGGGTGCGGCTGGGAGTCGAGCAAGCCCACCCGGTGGAGAGGGGCGTGGGGCCCTCTCCAGCTCAGGCCGACGACGCACCGCCGCCAACCCCCCTACCGCAAGCGCTCCAAGGCGATCTGATGGACGATATCGCAGGCTTGGGCGATCCGCGGCTCGGCCAGGGAATAGAAGACCGTCGTACCGTCACGGCGTGTGGCGACCAGTCCGGAGTGCCGCATCACCGACAGATGCTGGCTGGCGTTGGGAAGGCTGATCCCAACCATCTCGGCCAGGTCACCGACGGATCGCTCGCCGGATCGGAGAGCCTGGAGAATCATCAGCCGCTTGGGATCGGTGAGGACCTTGCACAGGTCGGCATGAAGGCGGAAGGCCTCGGCCTCCCGGGGAGTGGCCGCCCGATTAGAGATGGTGCTCACGCCGCTCACGGGGGCATTCTAGCCGATCGCCGCCATCATTGCATCCTTTCGCAATTACTTAGAGATCAGCCCGGCTCGCCCACGGGTCACGGTCTCCGCGACCACCCGTCGCAACGGCCCCCTGACATGGGGCCGATAGGCCCGAGGTGACAGGAGCAATCCCCCGGGACGAGCAAGACCTTGTGCCCTGGCCGGTTGGAGGTGGACGGCGGACACTCTGCTTGCGTATAGGCGCAAGGACGCAACAAAGCTCCCGGCGCCGGCTCGTTCATGGACCAGGCACCCGGCCCATGGGGATCCCCCGGGTGCCGACTGGAGGTGACAGGGCAGATGGCGGACACGAACGGAAGCCCTGGGACGGTGGCAGAGGCGCCAAGGTCGGCGGCGCTCAGCGAGGCCGAGATCCGGGAGATCGTCCGTCTCGAGATCGCGCGTGCCGGCGCTCGTGACCCCGGGACCAAGACGGCCACGATCATCGCCTCGAAGGGGACCCTGGATTGGGCCTATCCCCCGCTGATCCTCGCCACCACCGCGGCCGCATCGGGGATGAAGACCTCGGTCTTCTTCACCTTCTACGGCCTGAGCATCATCCACCGGGACTTCGAGCACCTGCTCAAGGTCTCGCCGCTCGGCAACCCGGCGATGCCGATGCCGATCACGATGCCCAACCTCGTCCTCGGCCTGCCCGGGATGGGTCCGGTGGCCACCAAGATGATGAAGGCGAAGTTCCGCGGCAAGAACGTCGCCACCATCCGCGAGCTCCTCGACACGGCGCGTGAGCTGGACGTCCGCCTCATCGCGTGCCAGATGACCATGGACGTCTTCGGCTACAAGCCGGAGGACTTCATCGAGGGGGTCGAGTTCGCCGGCGCCGCGGCCTTCCTCGCCGAGGCGCGCAAGGCGCACCTCACCCTCTTCATATAGAGCTGCTCATGCTCGAGAAGACAGAGAACGTTGAGGAACCAAACGATGGCTGAGACCGAGATCCAGGCGACGGTCGTCGTCGATGCGCGCGGGCTTCTCTGCCCGATGCCGATCGTCAAGACCGCCAAGGCGATGAAGGGGCTCGAGGCCGGAGAGGTGCTCAAGGTGATCGCCACCGATCGGGGAGCGATTGCTGACGTCCCCGCCTGGGCGGGGAGCACCGGCAACGAGCTGCTCGAATGGCACGAGGAGGGCGGCGATCTCGTGTTCTTCCTGCGCCGGGGGGAGGAGGAGTAGGAGATGGGGACTCCCGAGAAGCTCGTGATCATGGTGACCCATGGACCGGACGATCCGGAACTGGCCACCCTTCCCTTCACCATGGCCGCCGCCGCCCTCGCTTCGGACGTCGAGGTGGTGATGGGTTTCCAGGGCGAGGGCTGCCTTC
>PLAX01000169.1 GCA_003135255.1 Candidatus Dormiibacterota bacterium
TCGAGCATCATCCCCACGAAGCCACAGACGATCACGATCATGATGGGGAGCACCAGGGCCATCTCGATGGCAGCCTGTGCACGCTGGCCGCTGCGCCGCCCGCGCCCGGTTCTCATGGCGAGTACGTGCCCACGTTGACGGACGCCGTCTCGGAGATCGGGAGCCCCCAACCGCGCCAGTTGAAAGGCCCGATGCNNCCGTCATAGCCGGAGTGGAGACTGTCGAAGTAGTCGGCCACCTGGTCGGACGTGGGGCATGCATTCGGTCCGATCTGATCGCGCAGAGCCGCGAGATCGGCCGCGTACCAGTCCTCCACGGCCGTCCCGAGCATCGGCTGCTGGAGGAGTGGAAGGACGCTCACGTACACATNNCCAGATCCAGGTGTCGAGGATCGCCATCAGGGCCACGAGGAACAGGCCAAAGACGAGAGCAAACTCCACGGTGGACTGCCCCCGGGGTCGGGGTGGTCGAGCTCGCCCCCCGCGCATCTCAGGCCACCGGGATCGCGCGGACCTGGTAGACGGGCTTGGGCGGGAGCGCGGTGTCGACTAGGGCGTTGGCGTAGGTTGTGCTGCAGGCGGCCACCGCCGTGGCCTGCGTGTACTGGTTCACCTCGCCAATCCCACCGGTGGGGGTCACGCACCCGTAGTGCGCATTCCCGTCGTCGGCAACCCAGGCCACGAAGGCGGTGACGGTCACGTCCTGGGTGGCCGTGACGGTCGGACCGGCGGCCGGGACACTCCCCTCACCACTGATCTGCTTGTAGTAGTGGGTGACCCCCGCTTCCCCCGGTCCCGAGCTCTCGGCTTGCGACGTTCCGGTCGTGCCGTCTCCGAAGTTCCAGTTGATCGTGTCCGACGGAGCCACGTCGAGGTAGTAGGTGAAGACGATGGATTCGCCGTCGGCGTCGGGATCGCCCATGACGTTCATGACCGTGGGGGGGACGTCAGGCCCCCCGGGTTGCGGGCTGATCCAGAAGGTCGTGGGCGCGAAGACCACGTAGTTGTCCGGGGCGCTGGTCTGGATCTGCCCGGCAATGACGCCGGAGGAGGCCATGGCCTGCTGCACCGTCGGCGGTGCCCAGGACGGTTCGGCGGGCGGCGTCTCGGAGGGGGGTGTGTCCGTATCCGTCACCGGTCTCACGGTGAGGCTGAGCCTGGGCCCGTCGCACAGCCACTCGCCGCTGGACGTCTGCTCCCATTTGCCGGCGTCACCGGAGACGGTCTTGAGCGAGACTTCGAGCGTCTCGTTCTCCAGTCCCGACGTGACCAGGCCCCCCGTGGCAAGCCCTGAGTTGGGTTGAGCACCTGGTGCTGCCGGCCCGTATCGGGAGGCGGCGGCCCAGTTGACCCCGAGCACTGCTGGCGCGGTGTCGGTCAGACTTCCCCAGAAGTCACCGAAGGAGCTCGATGCGGGCACGATGACTGCATCCATGGTTCCAGTCCAGAAGGCGAACGGGAAGACCGTCACTGCGCCGGGCTGGTACTCCGACTCCTGGGACGACTGACCCAGGACCTGCGCATTCTCATACCCGATGTTCACGCTGCAGCTCTGGCCGGCAATGGGGGGCGCATATTCGGCGGTATTGGTTCCGGCCGTGTAGGTCCCGTCACGCGAGTTGGTCCCTGCGCCTCGGCAGTACAGGGTCAGGTTACCGGTGGCATCCACGCTTCCCGCGGGGCCCGTCTGCGGTAGCTCGCCGACGGCAAGGCTGAGCCCGGCGGCCGAAGCACAGTTGAACGAGCTCCCGGCCCCGCTTCCGCCGCTGGATGCATGAACCAACGGCGAGGGCCTCCAGCACAGCGCGGTGACCACGAGCACCCCGCAAACCATCGTCCATCGCTTCATCCGGAGCTTTGGGCCTCTGCGATCAGCGCGTCCGCGGTTTCGTTTCCTCCCTGAACCCAACTCGCTTCGTAAGTCAGGTACTTGCCGAGCGCTGCGTTAGTGTTCACATTCGTGATGTCGACTTCCCAAGCCGCCGGGCCGGAGGCCAAGGGATGCACGTCAACGGATCCGCTCGCCGCTGTCCACGTGCTGGAGCACGGTCCCACAGAACTGCCAACGAATGCCACCCCAGGGCTCGACTCGCGAGTTCCAGTCAGGTCGGACATCTGCTCGCCTGTTACTGGCAGTGCGTAAACAGTTTCAAGGTACTCGCACGCTGGAGTGTCGACGATCTTCCCCCCAGCGCGAACGAACACTACGGCGCTGCTGCTGCCACCCGAAAGGAGGTACTGCATGTAGGAAGCCTGCCCGTGCTGCTGCGCCCACTCCATCAGCGTCCAGAACATCTGGTCCTCGGTCACCCAGGTCCGAAAGTCGGCGCTACTGAGCCCGCCGTTGGTCAGGTTCTGCGTCGTGACTGCTGGGGGATCAGGCACGATCTCGGAGCATGCCGGCACCATCGCGGCATCCATATCGAACCAGGCCTCCTGGACGGCCGTCAGGCCGGTCGGGTGTGCCCCCTTTCCTGCAAGGAACGCCGCGGCACCCGGGATCGTGGTGTCCTGCGCATCGCAGTAGGAGGTGGGAGTGGCACTCGCGCTGGGGCTCGGCGTCGTCCCGGTTGCGTGGGCGGTGCTGGAGGTCTTCGGCGACGTGGCCGACGGGCGGGCAGTTGCCTGACCTCCGCCACAGCCGGCNNGACGGCCATTGCAGTGCACTCGCCCTCCACTGCGCGTGACGTCCCACCCCACGGCCTCCTTCGGGCGGACCACTCACGGGCCGCTCGCGGGCGGGAGGAGCGTACGGAGAGCAGACGGACAGCAGTCGGACAATCGAGGAGAAGGCTCGCGAATCCCGCCCGTATCCATTGCTCCGAGAGGACTTGCTACCGGAAGGTCGCTGCTCCCCGGAACTCCAAGGGTCGATCAGCCGGACGATTGGTCGCCGTCTTCGAGGTCGATCGGCCACCGACGGAGGAACGCGCCCAGCAGGTCATCGATGTCTCGGCCTCGCCTCGTCGGCTCGTCGTCTTCTTGTAGACAAGTCGTGAACGCGGCGCTCAGGATGTCTTCGACCGCGAGTCGCTCGGCCAAGTCCGGCTCTGGGTGGGCGAGAAGGGACGAGAGCAACGCGACGTCTTTGCCGCCGATCACCTCTGCAAAGAGCCTTCGCATCTCGGCCGGGAGGGACTCGACGACGCTCGTCATGGGATCAGTCTCCACGCCGAACTGGTTCTTGCCCAGGCCGTCACGACCTTTCCAGCTGAATTGAGAACTACTGTGGCTGTCTTGCCGATAAACCTGAACCTTCCGCCGGGCTGGACCTCGACCTTCAGTGGATCTTCCACGGCGTCATTCATAGCGGAATCGGTGACGCCGACGCCACCGTCGCGCCCCGTCACCTGCTTGAGCCCGTGCTGGGTGTAGCCGTCGATCTCTCGAGGCGCGCCTGCCGGGTACGGTGAGGTTCCCTGTGATGGGCCGCCCTGCGGGCCCGTCATCGAGCCGCTCGACGTCGCTCCCCCGCCGAGCGCCTTGGCCAGCAGCGCGTCGATCGCCGTCGCACCCACGGCGACCACCGCCGTCCCCGCCAGCAGCTCGGTCCCACCGGCGGTGGCGGTGACGGTCATGCTGCCGCCCCCGGCAAGGGCGAATGCCATCCCGCCTCCCGGGCCCGCACCCCCCACGAACGGCAGCAGCAGCTGAGCCGCGATCCGCGCCATGGCGGCGAGCGCCTCGGCGATGCTGGCGGCGATCTCGGACAGGGTCGCGGCGAGACTCGCGAGGAGATCCGTGACCGTCGCCACGGCACTGGAGACGATGCCGGCCTCGCCGACCTCCGACAGACCAAAGGTTAAGAACGCCGCGGCCGTCAGCACTGCCGCTCCGGCCACCACCTCCTCGACGACCTGGTCGTACCGGTTCTGGGCGTTCCAGATCGCGAAGGAGGCAACGTGCAGGGTCCCCGACAGCGCCTGGATCTGCCCGTGGAGGGGGGCCAGGCCGGCCGCGTAGTCGTACCAGGCGGTGGTGTACGCGGTGGCGGCCTGCCCCCGCCACCAGGTCGAGATGTCCTCGGCATGGGGGGTGAGCTGCCGTTCGGCAGCCAGCAGGGCGAGATCGAGGGTGTCCCAGGTGTCGGCCATCTGCACGAGCCGCTGCGGGTCGCCGCCCGGCCGGCCGGGCATCCAGCCGGGAAAGCCCATGAGTGTGGATTCCCCTCCCTCTCAGGGCGTCATCGACTGCGCGACGTCGTGCTCCGCAGCCACGAGCACGGTGCCCGCCTCCTCGACCCGGTGTGCCAGGGTGACCAGGCCGTCACCCAGGTTGCCCAGCGTGGCCAGCGTCTCTCGGAGCACCTGCCCGTAGTGGGTGTCCGACGAGGCGTGCCCGAAGGGGTCGCCGGAGCCCGAGCCGTGCGCACCGAGGTCGGCGGCGGCGCTCACGACCTGGCCGCTCGCCCGCTGGAATGCGTCCGAGAGGTCGTTGAAGGAGGTGATGCTGCCGACGTAGAGGGCGGCGGTGCCGCCCGAACCGCCCTGCCCGGCCGCTGGAGCCACCGGATGTCCTCCTGACCTGGAATCGTCCCCGAGATCGTCGGGGCGTCAGGCGGACAGCGGGCGGACAATCCGTCCCGCGCTCACCCCCTGGGAGGCAGGCGGTACTCCAGGAAGGCCGCGGTCTGCTCCCAGGCGTGGGCCGCCGCCTGGGGTCGGGAGAACATCGCCGAGTCGTGGTTGTCGAAGGCGTGTCCGGCGTGGGGGTGGAGGTGCAGCTCCACGTGCCGACGCCCGGCGAAGGCGCGGGCCACCGCCCGGCGCTGCGCCGTGCTGATGTAGGTGTCGTCCTCGCCGAAATGGAAGAGGATGGGGCAGGTCACCTGCGGGGCCAGGTCGAGGGCGCCGGGGATCGCCGACCCGTAGTAGCAGACGGCGACCGCCGGGTCCGAGGCTGCCGCCACCATGTAGGCGATGCCGCCCCCCAGGCAGAATCCGATGATTCCCGTCCGGTGGCCCCGCACCTCGGGGACGGCCCGCAGGTGCTCCAGCGTCACCGTCGTGTCGTCGACCGCCTGGGGCACGTCCAGCCGCTGCATCGCCTGGAAGGCGCGCGGCAGGCTCTCGGGGAGGTGCTCGTCCAGCACCAGGTCGGGCTCCAGCCGCGAGTAGAGGTCGGGCGCCAGCGCGACGTAGCNNGAGAGCGAACCTGCGAAGGCATGTCCGTCGCGGCCCCGGATGCGCTCCTCCCTTCTCTCCATTGTCAGGACAGCGTACTCGTCAGCCGGTGTTCTGCAAACCGGCGGCGATCCCGTTGACACTCCGGAGGATGGCCTCGAGGAGGGCAGTCCGCTGCGGGTCGGCCTCGTCCAGGGCCCGGTAGCGGGCCAGCATCTGCGCCTGCAGGACGGAGAGGGGGTCGATGTAGGGGTCGCGCAGCCGGAGCGTCTCCTGGAGGAGCGGCTGGTCGGCCAGCAGGGTGCGCTTGCCGGTGATGTGGAGCACCGTCTGGAGCGTCCGCGCGTGCTCGGCGGTCACATCCACCCACATCCGCTCGCGCAGCCCAGGGTCGCGGACCAGCTCAAAGTAGCGGCTCGCCACCCCCATGTCGGTCTTGGCCAGGGTCATCTCGAGGTTGCCGATCAGCGCGCGAAAGAACGGCCAGCGCCCGTACATCTGGTGGAGCAGCTTCCAGCGCGCCGTCCCCGCCTCGGGCAGCGGGGCGTTGACCTCGCTGGGAGGCGGCGCGTTGCGGTCATCTGCGGCGTCAACGGGGAGGCCCTCGGCAAACGCCACCAACGACCCGCCCACCCCGTACCAGGTGGGCAGCATCAGCCTGGTCTGGTTCCACGCGAAGACCCACGGGATCGCGCGCAGATCGGCGATCCGCGTGGACTCCCCGCGGCTGCCCGGGCGGGAGCCGATGTTGAGCTGCCCCAGCTCGCCGATCGGGGTGACCTGGGTGAAGAAGCGCTCGAATTCATCCGTGTACACGAACGCCCGGTAGCGCCGGTAGCTGTCGGCCGCGATGCCCGCCATCGCCGTCTCCCAAACCGCCTCCTGGTCGGGGGGGAGAGGGGTCTGCAGCGAGCTCGCCTCCCACACCGCGGCGGCCACCAGCTCCAGGTGGTTCTGGGCCACCTCCTCGCGCGAGTAGCGGTAGTGGAGGATCTCCCCCTGCTCGGTCAGCCGGACCCGGCCGCGCACCGCCCCCGGCGGTTGGGAGAGGAGGGCCTCGTGGGTGGGGCCGCCGCCGCGCGACACCGTGCCGCCCCGGCCGTGGAAGAGGCGCAGGCGCACGCCCGCCTCGTCGCAGACGCGGGCGAGCTGGCGGTGGGCGACATACAGCGACCACTGGGCGGCCAGATAGCCGCCGTCCTTGCTGCTGTCGCTGTAGCCCAGCATCACCTCCTGGATGTTGCCTCGGGCCCGCACCTGCTGGGCGTACTCGGGCTGGGCGAGCAGGCGGCGCAGCACTCCGGGTGCGGAGCGGAGACCGGAGATCGTCTCCATCAGGGGCACCAGGTCGAATCGGCTGGTGTGCACGCCGCCGAAGGACCAGGAGACGAGCCCGACCAGGGAGGCGAGCCACAGCCCCGCCATCACCTCGACGGGGGAATGGGTCATCGAGATGACCACGTTCTCGGTCGAGTGGGGGGAGATCGAGCGCTGGGCGCGGCCCATCTCCACCAGGGTGTCCAGGAGGTCGCGGTCGTCCGCGCTGAGGGTCAATGTGCCGATGTGCGGCCCGCGCTGCTGCATCGCCCGCGCCAGCAGCCCGACCGCCGCGTCCTCGTCGAGGTCGTCCAGGCTGCCGTCCAGCTGGCCGCACTGGCGCAGGATCCCGGAGGCGACCTCGCGCAGCCGCGATGCGTGCAGCCGGACGTCGATCGCGTAACCGTAGAAGTCGAAGGCGCCGACCTGGCGCCGCAGCTGCAGCAGCGCGCCGTCCGCGAAGAGGGCGCCGCGCTGGCGGCGGAGGGCGGCATCGACGAGGTCGAGGTCGTCGAGCAGCTCCTGGGCGGTGGAGTAGGGGCGCTCGGCCGCTCGGACCCCCTGGAGCAGGGCCAGCGATGCCTCCAGCCGGTGGTGGATCAGGGTCAGCTTGCGCCGATAGGGCTCCGTCTGGTTGAGGTCGCCGAGGTCGTGGGCCGCCTCGGGCATCCGCGCCTCGTCGTCGGCGATGGACGCCGCCAGCACCGGGTCGGCGCCCGTCCAGCGGGTGGACTGGCTGTACTGGACGGAGATTGCGTGCACCGAATCGCGGTAGCGGGCCAGCACCATCTGCTTCTGGGCGCGGAGCGCGTCGCGGAGGGTGCGCGCCCGGGCGTGCGGGTTGCCGTCCTGGTCGCCACCCACCCAGGAGCCGAGGCGGAGGAAGGGGTGAAAGGGCGGTGGTGGCCCGCCGAAGACCTCGATCCAGCGGCGGTCCAGCTCGGCGTGGACGGCGGGGATGACGTCCATCAGGAGGTCGAGATGGAAGCGGATGTCGCGGGCCTCGTCGAGGACCGTCGGCCGGACGGTGCGGAGCTCCTCGGTCTGCCAGAGCAGCTCCATGTCGCGGCGCATCGAGCCGACCAGGGCGGCGTGGCGGGGCGAGCCGGCCGGGGGGCCGTCGAGGGCGTCCAGGGCCATGGCCACCCCGTTGACATGGTCGAGGACCGAACGGCGGACCGCCTCGGTGGGGTGGGCGGTGACCACCGGCACGACGTCCAGCTCGGCGAGCGCGGCGAGCAGCCGCTCTCGGCCGCCCTCCAGGTGGGCGGCGCGCGTGAAGAGGTCGTGGAACGTTCCCGGGGAGGCGGGGCCTCCCGCCGGGACGGCCTGGATGCTCCGGATCACCTGGACCCGGTGCTCCAGCTCGGCCACGTTAACGAGCTGGAAGTAGAGCGAGAAGGCCCGGATCAGCCGGGTGGCGGTGCCGACATCGATCTCACCCAGCTGGCGGTCGAGCGCCTGGCTGACCATCTCGTCATGGCGATCGCGGAGCTGCTTGGTCTTTGCCCGCACCTCCTCCTCGAGGACGAGGAGCGGCTCGCCCTCCTGCTCCGCGAGGGTCTCTCCCAGCAGGGTGCCCACCAGGCGCACGTTGCGTCGAAGGCGACGCTCGGCATCGGCCTCGGGGTTCGGGGGTAGGGGGTCAGGTTGGTCGGCCATCTGCGAAGCATGCCGTCTCACCGCCCCTGCGCGCCATGTGTGGTGACAGGGCATGCGCGGCGGTGGTCGTCTGCTCACGCCACGGACCCGGTTCGCCACCAGGGGGCGGACACGTCTGTCCATGTGAAGTCTGGCGACCCACCTGTGGGCTCTGTCCTCGACACAGACCATCGTCCGGAGAACTGGCACCCCTCCCCCGCACCGAAGCGGGGGGGGATGCGGCCTTCAGTATTGCACAACTGCCCGAGGCGTGCAGGGGGACGGACTGAGTGGTCGTTAGGGCATTCGTCACAAGGTCATCACTGAATCACTTTCGAGCGGCGGTGTGATTTCGGCACTTTCTGGGGGTATTTCACAACCAATTGCAGCATGATTGGGCGTGGCGCCTCAGTTGCTGCGGGTTGGCGACGTCCACACCCGGCCCCGACTGGCCAATGAACCTCACGGCTACGGTCACGGGTGGGAGCCTCGTGGTGCCAGCGGGACGCTTGAAGAACCCCGGATGCGGACGTCCGCATCACGCGGCCTCTCGGAGAAAGCAAGGGGCCGGAGGTCCTCCGCCGTGGAGAACCTCCGGCCCTTCTGGGTCGGCCCGCGGTCTGCGGGTCCGGCTCAGTGCTTTCGGGTCAGCTCGCGACCTTCGCCGCTGCCGGCGCGGCGACGGCCTCCGCTCCCGAGATCTCCTTGGGGACGCTGCGGAAGGAGAGAGCCCAGTAGATGAGCCCGGCCACGACAATGCCGAGGAGCCAGCTGAGGTCACCGCCCCCGGTGGCGTTGGAGATCGGCCCCTGGTACGAGGGGGTGTAGTAGAGGGCGTCGGTCCACATCAGCGCGGCGAACATGCCCACGACCAGGGCGATGATCGCCTTCCAGTTGATGCCCCCGTTGCGCCAGTAGAGCCCGCCGATCTTCTGTGCAAGGCNNGAGGATGCAGCCCCAGCGCTTCAGCGGGATGCCGATGGCCTGCAGGGTCACTCCCGACGAGTACATGTCGATGGTGTTGATCGAGAAGAGCTGCAGGATGGCGACGATCATGAAGGGCCAGAAGAACCAGTCCGCGTACGCCGTGAACGCCGACGGGATGCCGACCACCTCGTGCCCCGCGGCGACGTGGGTGGTCACCATGTAGGCGCACACCCCGAGCAGCTCGAGGAGGACGGAGGGAATGGCGGCACCCAGGCTGGCCGACCAGAAGACCTTGGCCTTGCTCGTGTCCTTGGGCAGGTACCGCGAGTAGTCGGCCGCGTTCTCGGTCCAGCCGAGCCCGCCGGTGGAGACGATGAGCACGACGGCGGTCGTCCAGAGCCACCACGTCGTGCCGGTCTGGAGGCCGGCCCAGTGCACGTGGGGAAGGACCAGGATGGCCATGACGACGAAGAGGACGATGAAGACGAAGGAGAGGTAGCGCAGCACCGTCTTGATGGTGGCGTGCCCCAGGAACGGCATCACGAACTGCACCACCACGGCCAGGATGATGATGAGCACCTGAGCGGCGTTGCTCACGCTGGCGACGCCGGCCTTGTGGAGGATGGCGTCGACGACGAAGACCACGAGGACGAGGCCGAGGATCTCGAAGCCGACCTGGGTGATCCAGTTGAAGAGGGAGGGGAGCCGGTTGCCGTTGCGCCCGAAGGGAGCGCGGCTGACCATGAAGGCGGTGGTCCCGGCCAGCGGGCCCGGCAGGCTCGCGAGGCCGAGGAACATGTAGGCGAGGTTCCCGATCAGGATGGCCAGGACCGCCTGCGGGAAGGAGAGCCCGAAGGTGCAGATCAGGACGCCGTAGAAGAGGAACTCGACGTTCCACACGGCTCCCGACCAGAGCCAGAAGAGTCCCATCGGGCGCATCTTCCGGTCGGACTCCGGGATCAGATCGATGCCGCGCTGCTCCAGCTGGAACGCCTCGTACCCTTCCGAGGCCTCCAGCGGCGCGGCTGCCGCGCTCATGATCGGGTCACCGGTGCGACGGGTGCGGCGAGTTGGATGGCCACTGGCTGAGCCTCCCCATGAGATGTTTGACGCGTACTGCCGAGCCGTGATGACGCGCGCGGAGAGGGCCTCCAACCTCCTGTCCTCCCTGCTTGCGCGGAAGTGTGACGCGCCCGAGTGCCTTCTCGCTAGGGTCTGTCGTCAGTTCCCTGTCAGGGGCGTCAGGCGACCAGGATCCGGGGTTGTGCGGGTCGTCCGCTTCCCCTCCCGGACCCCGTTCCGGGACGCCAGCGGCGCAGTCTCAGAGCGTTGCCGACCACCGTCACCGAGCTGCAGGCCATGGCCAGCGCAGCCAGCGCGGGAGGGATGACGTCGAGCATGGCGAGGGGTACCAGCACCAGGTTGTAGCCACCCGTCCGGTCGACAGTCCCCCCGGGCCTTGTCAATATAGTATGTATTACATATGATTGCGGGGTGCAGGAGGGCCTGGACGCGATTCGAGCCTGGGTGCGGATGGACCGTGCCTTCGCACAGTTCAACCGCTGGCTGGAGACTGAGCACGGCATCACCGGGGCCCAGCTCGGCATCCTCCGGATCGTCGCGGAGATGGAGCCGGTGACTCTCGCCGACCTCCGCCGCCGGCTGACGCTCCACCCGGCGACCCTCGGGCAGCTGGTGGATCGCCTGGCGGTGCGGGGACTCGTGGTCCGGACCCCGGGCGCGGACGACCGCCGCCTGCGTGAGGTGACCCTCACCTCCCTCGGCGCGCGGACGCTCCGTGGGGCCCCGCTCGCCGGGCCGGTGCGGCTGCGCAGTGCCGTCGCCGAACCCGCCCGGCTGAGGGCGCTCGCCGACGCCTTCACGGACGCCGTGACCCTCTTCGGCCTCGAGGAGTGGGCACCCTGATGACGCGCCCGGAGGACGCTCCCCAACGGTCGACGACACGAGATCGCAGCCTGTACACACGCTCAAGGGAGGACGACATGATCGAGGTGCTCGGAGTCGACAACCTGCTGCACACGGTGGACGACCTGCAGCGAGCCAGGGACTTCTACGGAGGCTTCCTGGGCCTGACCAAGAAGTTCGAGGTTGCGGACGCCGGCATGATCCTCTACCGGCTCGGCGCTGAGGAGCCGGGCCTGGTGATCGCCCGCCAGGAGTGGGTGCCACCCCGCGTCTGGCTCGAGGTGCCCGACGCGCGGGAGGCGGCCCGCCATCTCGGTGCCCCGGCCCGAGAGATCACCACCGGGTGGGTGGTCGAGACCCCGGATCCCTGGGGCAACGTCCTGGGCTTCACCGACTACGTCAACGCGCCCCAGCTGGCACGGAAACGCTGAACGACCCGGCTTCTGTCTCACTCATCACGACGAAGGGGATCGGCCTCGCGGTCTTGGCCAGGTAGAGGTCGTAGCGGTTGCGGTTGACCGCGTTCATCACCGCCAGCAGGCGCGGGTAGTCGGCGTCGCCCGGCAGGACGATCCGCGCCTCCGCCTCCAGCTGCCGGCGGGCGACCTGCAGCTGCACCCGGGCATTCGCCCTTATGTTGCCGAGCCAAACCGGGTCGTGATCGCCGCCGTAGTTGGACGCGGCCACCACGTAGGCGCTGCCGTCACGCCCGTAGACGAGCGCGACGGTGCGGCGGAGGCCGCTGCGGCGCCCGGTGGTGTGGAGGAGCAGGGCGGGCACGCCGATGATCCCGTGACCCAGCCGGCCGCCGGTGCGCTGGTACAGCCAGCGGTGCATCCGGGGGACGAACGCCGGGCCGGGGCTCGTCCCCATCCATCCGTTGAGCATCCGGGCGATCCGGGGAACGCCGGGATCTGCCACCTCTGTCACAGCCGCCTACGTTAGCGGCGGTGCGGCTCGGGCTGCTCCTCGCTCGGGGGAGTGCCGTGGCGGACCAGCCACACGGTGGCCACCTCCAGGTGCCGGCGGATGACCGCCTCGGCGGCGCCCGCCTCCCCGGACTCGACCGCCCGGAGCACCTCGGCGTGCTCGGCCGTCAGGTCCTCGACGGTCGCGTACTCGGTCTCCATGAGCTGGGCGAGGGAGAGCCGGATCTCCGCGGCGATGTCGCGATGCACGGCGGAGAGCCGGCCGTTGCCGGCGCCGTCGACCATGGCCCGGTGAAAGGCGAGGTCGGCTTCCACCAGGTCACGCCGGGGGGAATCGCCGGTCAGCCGTCGCTCCGCCGCCAGCGCGCGTCGCGCCTCCTCGGGGACCGAGCGTCGGGCTGCCAGGCCGCGACCCGCCTGGATCTCGATCGCCGATCTCAGCTCGTTGACCTCGACCAGGTCCCGCGACGTGAGCACCCGGACAAAGACGCCGCGGTTGCGGGACTTGACCAGCAGCCCCCGCCGGGCCAGCCCGTCGAAGGCCGCCCGCAGCGTGTTCCGGCCGACGTCGTATTGCCGGGCCAGCTCGATCTCGCGCAGGTGCTCACCCGGCTGGAACTCGCCCTCCAGCGTGCGCCGCTCCAGATCCTCCTCGAGGGCCTGGACGGTCGACACCGTCCCCAAGCGGTGGAGAACCGTGGCCATGGTGTTATATTGTGGTACAATCATCCTCCCTCTGCAAGGGTGGTGCAACTCTTCTGTCCTCCCGGCGGCGATGCGGCCTGCCTCGCCGCCGGGAGCCCCGCACCCGACGCCCGGCCCTGCAGGGCCCTCACCGGCCGCGGGGGCTCGGATCGATCGCCCCCGTGCCTCGCCGGACCGACCTAGTAGCATCGCTGCGCCGGAGCATGCCCAGGAATGCGCGGACTGAGCAGCTGATGGGACGTCCTCGCATCGCGCTGAAGGAGCGGGAGGTGGCACCGCTGCGACGGCGGGGCGGGTCGCCGGATGCCCCCTGGGGGCGGGGACCGAGAGGATGAGCGGCAGCGGTCGGAGTGCGCGGCTCACGCGCCCGCAGCGGTCGTCCCCCGCGTGGAGGCGGCGCCGGGCGGCCCGGGCGGTGGAGCGAGGCGGAGCTCCTCGACTGCGTCTGCTCGCGCTGCTGGTGGTCATCGCCGTGGTGACCTGGCTGCTGCTTCCTGTGCCGGCGCTGACCGCGGTCGTGCCCGCTGCCGGCCCCCGGCCGGCGGCGCAGCCGGGTCTCCCCTGGCTGTCCACGACCGGCAGCCGGATGGTCGACCAATCGGGTCGCAGCGTGCTCCTCCACGGATTCGACGATGACGCGCTCCTCGAGCAGACGATGGGCCCCGCACCGCTGGACTCCACCGACGCCTCGCTCATGGAGGAATCCGGCTTTGACGTGGTGCGGCTGGCGATCGCCTGGTCGCTGCTCGAGCCGGAGCGCGGCCGGTTCAGCACCGCCTACCTCGATCGGATAGCGAGCACCGTCGCCCTGCTCAACGCGCGTCACCTCTACGTCGTGCTCGACATGCACTTCCTGGGCTGGAGCCCGGCGTACGGAGGTTCGGGCGCACCGGCATGGGCAACGCTCCCCCTGGTGCCCGACGTCCAGTGGGGCCCGATGCCATCGGTGACGCGCCTGCTCTCGCCCGCGATCAACGCCTCGACGGCCTACTTCTGGCTGTCCTCCGACTGGCAGACGCAGTACTTGCGCACCTGGCAGTTCGTCGCCGCGCGCTTCCGCGACGACAGCGGGGTCGCCGGCTACGACATCATCAATGAGCCGCACGCGTTTCCGCTGCCGCCGTTCCGCTTCGACAAGGACGACCTCTTCCCCTTCTACGCGCGCGCCATCACGGCCATCGGGGATGTCGATCCCAACCATCTTTTCCTGCTCGACAACGACGCCCTCGGTGACTTCCCGACCAGCGTCGTCCCCATCTCCGCACCCGACCTCGTGTACGCGCCGCACGTCTACACCGGCGTCCTCTTTCCTCCCTCCTTCACGGGTGATCCGCAGAGCCTGGACACCCATGTCGACGAGCTGGCCAGGGAGGCGAGCCAGCTCCCGGCGGCGATGTGGGTCGGCGAGTTCGGCATCAACATCGACGATCGGCATTCGAGCCAGTGGATCGCCGACGCCCTGGACGCCTTCGCCGCCCACAACTCCGGCTGGGCCTGGTGGCAGTGGAGGGCGGCCGGGACCTGGAGTGTGCGTTCTCCGGACGGCAAGAGACTCAACACGACCCTGCTCCGCGAGCTGGCCCAGCCCTACCTCGCCGCCGCCCCGAGCGGGTACGCCGCCAGCCAGGCGGACGGACGGCTGCTCATCACCGTCGCCGCCGGTCACGGGCCGGCCGTGGCCGAGGTCGCCTGGTCGGACTACACGCTGGGGAGCCCTCAGGTGAGCGACAGCTGCGGAGCGCAGTGGACCTGGGATCCGTCCTCGTCCCGCCTCTCGCTCACCGTCCCCACCGGGGTGGCGTGCCAGGTCGAGCTGTCGGCGGCATGAGCCCCGAAACCCGGGTGACTCGCGCGCTAGAGTAGGCCCATGGTGAGCGCCGCTCGTGAGGTGGGTCAGGGCGCCGCGGACCGGCGCATCGAGGAGATGCGGCTGGCGGCGGCCCTCCGTCGCGGCTTCCGGCACGCCCAGCTGCTGATGGCACATTCGCTCGCCGAGTACGACCTCAGCGCGCTCTCGTACCACCTGCTCTTGGAGGTTGGTGCCGCCGGGCCGGACGGGCTGGTCCAGGGCGACCTGGCCGACCTGCTCCAGTGCCCCGACGCCCGCGCTTCGACGCTGGTGCGCGACATGGGCGAGCGAGGCCTGATCCGAGCCGCCCGGTCGACGCCCGACCGGCGCGTCGTCCGCATCCACTCGACGCCCCGAGGCACACGCCTGACCCAGGAGGCGCTGCACCGCCAGCGGGAGGCGCTGATGAGCCTCTCCGAGTACGCCGGCCTGCCCAGCGTCACCTCCCTGCTCCAGGCGGCGCTTCGCCTCTACCTGGGCGTCGACGTCTCGCTGGAGGGGGTGGTCGCCAGGGTGGTGGGCGCTCCCAGGGTCATCGACGGGGTCTGAGGGTCCCTAGCGGCAGCCGGTTCCTGGCCAGGTTGCGGTATGATTCTCGGTATGAACTGTGCTGTCAAGGTCGCAGTCAGCCTCCCTGACGACCTGTTGTCCGCGGCTGATGAGGCGGCGCGTGTGTCCGGCATGAGCCGGAGTCGGCTCTTCCGCGAGGCTCTCACCGCGTATCTCCACGGGAGGGGATCGACCGCCGTGCAGCGCTACGTCGCGGCCTACCGGGAGCTGCCGGAGACGCCTGAGGAGATTGATGCCGCGATGTCGAGCGCCGTCCAGCTCCTGGTGGCAGAGCCGTACGAGCCGTACGGATGAGGCGCGGGGAGGTCTGGTGGGCGCAGCTACCGCCTCCCGCCGGCAGGCGGCCGGTGGTGCTGCTCTCCCGCGACGAGGCGTACGCCGTCCGTGAGCTGGTGACCATTGCCCCGGTCACGACGAGAGTTCGAGGTATTGCCGCCGAGGTGTCTCTCGGGCCCGACGACGGTCTTCCCCGACCGTGCGTGGCCAACCTCGACACCCTCACCACCGTTCCCAAACAGCTCCTCGTGGAGTGTCTGGCCGTGCTCAGCCCGGGCCGCGTCCGAGCCATCGACTCCGCCATCGCCTTTGCGCTCGGCCTCGAGGGTTGACCGCGGCCACCTGTGTCCACGCCCTTGGCTTGGCGCGCTGGACGGGCAGGACGTCCTGCTGGCGGTTCCGGGCCCCAGAACCTAGCCTCGCGCAGCGCTCAGTCCCGCGGCCAGGCAGCGGGCCGCCAGCCGTGTGTACCGCGGGGCCCGCGCCGCCAGCCACATCGCCTCGCGCCAGCGCCGTGGGTCGACGGCGGCGCGCCCCGGCCTGACCCAGTGCTCGGAGACCTCCGCCGCGGGGCCGTCGACGATCACCCGCAGGCTCGCGAGCGGTGCACCGGTGGGGACGAGCAGCGCGGTCTCCATCTCCGCCGCCACGAAACCCTTCCCGGCCCACGCATCCCGGGCATCCCCGAGCACCAGCCGGCGCGCGGTCAGCACCGGCCCCACGACGGGCTCGTGGCCGCAGGCGCGGGCCCCGGCGACGAGCGCCGCCACCCAGTCCGGGTCGCAGGCCACCGGCTCACCGTCCTCCATCGCCACCGAGCCGGCCACCACGACCGTGCCGGGCGGAAGGTCGGAGCGAAGCCCGCCGGCCAGCCCGCAGGTGATGAACGCCGGCTGCGGCGGTTTTGGTGGCGACCATCGCTGCAGACCGATCCCGCACCGGACCACTTGAGCCGGGTTCCCGGTGGCCGAGAGGGCGCGGCGGATCGCGCGCCACTCCATCCCCATCGCAGCCAGCACCACTACGTCCTGGCCGGGCGAGTCAGCCACCGTGGTTAAGCGTAGCCGTGGTCGCGATACCAGGCAACCGCCCGGCCGGCGGCGTCCTCCACCGAGGTGGGCCGGTAGCCCAGCTCCTCCTTGGCCTTGTCGACGCGGACCATCATCCGCAGCCGCCCCATCCGCACCCCCTCCAGGGGCACACGCGGCTGCGCGCCCGGCCAGAGCCGGCAGCGGGCCTCGTCCACGAGGCCGGCGGCGAACGCCACCGGATAGGGCATCCGCCACGCGGGCGGCCGGGTGCCGGCATGGCGGGCAAAGAGGTCCAGCACCTCCCCGAGGCTCAGGTTCGTGCCTCCCACCAGGTAGCGCTCCCCGGGACGGCCGTGCTCCAGGGCGAGCACGTGCGCCCGCCCCACGTCCTCGACGGCCACCAGGTTCATCCCCCCGTCGAGGTATGCGGGGATGCGGTTGCGCATGACGTCGATGACCATCTGGCCGGTCGGTGTCGGACGCGCGTCGCGCGGGCCGATGGGCGCGGTCGGCAGCACCGTCACCACCGGGAGATTGGCGCGGAGGGCGGCACGCTCCTGGCGCACCTTGGAGGAGTGATACCCGGGGCCGGCGTGGACCTCGGCCCAGTCGTTCTCGGTGGCGAGCCTGCCACCGCGCAGCGGCCCCACGGCGGCGGAGCTGGAGGTCACGACCGCCTTCTCCACCCCGGCGAGCCGCGCCGCCTCGAGCAGGCTGCGGGTGCCGGCCACGTTGACCTGCTCCAGCTCCTGCCGGTCCCGCGGCGCGAACGAATAGCCCGCCGCGACGTGCACGAGCAGCCGGCAGCCTCGGATCGAGGGCACCAGCGCGCCGCCGTCGCGCACGTCCCCGCTCACCACGGTGAGGCCGGGCCGGTGCCGGAGCCGCGACGGCAAGCCTCGCACCAGCGCCCGCACCGAGTACCCCGACTCGAGCAGCGAGTCGAGCACGTGGCCGCCCACGAAACCCGTCGCCCCGGTCAGGAAGACCTCATCCGTCATCCGATCTGATCCGTCACGCGATCTGGCGCTCCTCGCGCGGCGTACCCGTCCCCTCGGGATGGTGGGGCCCGGAGCCGACGCGGCCCCGCCAGCTGATGTTGGCGACCTGCCCGCGCAGGGTGTCACCGGCGGCGCGCAACCCCTCTCGGAGCGACGCCGACGTTGCCGCCACCGCGGTCGGCTCGTAGCCGCAATGGGCCATGCAGTTTGTGCACCGCGGGTCGCGGCCGCGCCCGTAGCCGTCCCAGTCGGTGGTCTCGATCAGCTCCCTGTACGACGAGACGTAGCCGTCCGCCATCAGGTAACAGGGACGCTGCCAGCCGAAGACCGAGTAGCAGGGGATCCCCCATGCGGTGCACTGGAAGTCGACCTTCCCCTCCAGGAAGTCGAGGAAGAGGGGGGAGTGGTTGAGCCGCCACCGCTTGCGGCGGCCGTCCGCGAAGGCGTCGCGGAAGAGCTGGTGGGTCCTCTCCACCTGCAGCCAGTGGTCCTGGTCGGGTGCCTTCTCGTAGGCGTAGCCCGGCGAGATCTGCATGACGTCGACCTGGAGGTCGTCGTTCAGGAAGTCGAGCACCTCGCGGATGGACTTGGCGCTGTCCATGTCGAAGAAGGTGGTGTTGGTGGTGACCCGGAAGCCGCGCCGCTTGGCCTCGCGGGCGGCCGCCACCGCCTTGTCGAAGGTGCCGGGGCGGCTCACCGACTGGTCGTGGCGCTCGCGCAACCCGTCGAGGTGGATGGAGAAGGAGAAGTAGGGGGAGGGGGTGAAGAGGTCGAGCTTCTTCTCGAGCAGCAGGGCGTTGGTGCAGAGGTAGACGAAGCGCTTGCGCGCCACCAGCGCCTCGACGATCTTGTGGATCTCCTTGTGCACGAGCGGCTCGCCGCCGGCGATGGAGATCATCGGGGCCCCGCACTCCTCGGCCGCTGCCACCGCCTGCTCAACGGTCAGGCGGCGGGCGAGGATGTCGTGGGGGTGCTGGATCTTGCCGCAGCCGGCGCAGGCGAGGTTGCACTGGTAGAGGGGCTCGAGCTGCAGCACCAGCGCGTATTTCCCGTTCTTACGGATTCGCTGCTTGGCCACGTAGCCGCCCACCTTGACGGTCTGGCGGAGTGGTATGGCCATCTCTCAGTCCTCCCTTTGCCGGTCGGGTGCGGGGCTCTCGGAGGACGGTCCGGTCACCGTCCTCCCCGCTGCCATGGGGGTGTCTGTGCTCATTCCGTCCGCCGTCGCCGGCCTCGGCTTCGCGCCCACTCGCGTCCCAACCGCTGTCGACCGCCGCCCGACGAGGTCGCCGCGCGCTCCCGCGATCTGCTCGAGGCCTCCGGCCATCCCCAGGGCCATGGTGGGGAAGAGGTGCCGGTACATCCCGTAGTTGAGGTAGAAGTCGCCCGGGAAGCCGGTCCCGGTGTACTCCGGCTCCGGCCAGGTACCCCCCTGCTGGCGCTCCCGGAGGAAGTCGAGGCCACGCCGGCAGGCCGGATGCGCGCCGTTGCCGGTGCGCTGCAGCGACATCACCGCCCACGCGGTCTGCGAGGCGGTGCTCACTCCGACCCCGGCGAAGCTCTCGTCCTCGTAGGAGTGGCAGCTCTCCCCCCAGCCGCCGTCCTGGTTCTGCACCCGGAGCAGCCAGTCCACGGCCCGATGGGCACGGGCGGAGCGCTCGCAGCCGAGCGGTGAGAGCGCGGAGAGCACGCACCAGGTGCCGTAGACGTGGTTGACACCCCAGCGTCCGTACCACGAGCCCGTGGCACGCTGCTCGTGCGCCAGGTAGCGGAGCCCTCCGCGGACCAATGGGTCGCCGGCTCCCCGTCCGAGACCGGCGAGCATCTCCAGGACGTGGGCGGTGACGTCCTCGCTGGGGGGGTCGAGCATCGCTCCGAAGTCCGCGAAGGGGATGCGGTAGACGAGTCGCCGCGTGTTGTCCTTGTCGAAGGATCCCCACGCACCGTTGCGCGAGCGCATCGCCTCCACCCAGCGCGCGCCCTTCTCCGCCGCGGTCCGCGCGCGCCGCCCCTCGCCGCCCTCCAGCAGGGCGAGCACCACGATGGCGGTGTCGTCGACGTCGGGGTAGATGTCGTTGTCGAACTCGAAGGCCCAGCCTCCGCTCTCCCGGCCCGGCACCTTCACCTGCCAGTCGCCGCCGGTTGCGATCTGCTCACCGATGATCCACCGGGTCGCGGAGCGGATGGCCGGATGGCTGCGCAGAAGGCCGCAGGCACGGAGAGAAAGCACGGCCCAGGCGGTGTCCCACACCGGGGACATGCAGGCCTGCAGCCGCCATCCGTGGGAGTCGCTGACGGCGAAGCGCTCGCGCAGGCCGCGCAGCCCCTTGCGCATGACCGGGTGGTCGGCGTCCATCCCCTCGAGGTGGAGAGCGATCAGCGAGTAGACCCAGGGCGGCTGGATCCCGCCCCAGCTCCCGTCGGCCTCCTGGTGGTCGGTGATCCACGCGGTGAGGTTGCGCCGCGCACGCTCGCGACCCGGCTGCCGGGGGAGCCGCTCGTACACCTTCTGGAGCCGGTCCAGCCACCAGAAGACGCCACTGCCCGTCACCCGGTGAAGGCGCGGCTCGCTGCCCGCCGCCACCAGCTCCTGGACGCTGAAGCCGAGTGGCCGCACCGGTTTGCGGCTCAGCACGATGAGCAGCGGCGCGATGGTGCCACGGGCCCAGCAGGCGAAGTCATAGAGGTTCAGCGGGACGCGGGATGGCAGATGGATCAATTCGGGCGGCATCGACGGCACCCCGTCCCACGGGTACTGGCCGAAGAGTGCCAGCCAGAGCTTGGTGAAGACGCGTGCCTCGGCAAGACCGCCCTGGTCGAGGATGAAGTGGCGGCCCCGCGCGAGCGGGGCGGAGGAGGCGTCGAAGCCGAGGAGGCGGAGCGCGACGTAGGCCTCGATGGTCGTGCTGAGGTCGCCGGGGCCCTCGTGGTAGAGGGGCCAGCTGCCGTCGGCGCGCTGCTTGCCGAGGATGTGCTCCTTGGCCCCGTCCGCGATCTCGGTGTGGTCGAGGTCGAGGAAGCGGAGCAGGAGCAGGTGCTCGGCGGTCATGGTGACGTTGGTCTCCATCTCCGCCGTCCACCAGCCAGCCCCATCCTGGCGCTCCAGGAGCCAATCCACCGCGCCCCGCAGGGCCGACTCACTCATGACCCACCCCCGTCGTCGACGTGCACGATTCGGGCTGGGCCGGGGCCCGGGCTGGCCGCGCGCTCCTCCTTCGGCAGGGCCGCCACCAGCGTCCGGGCGGCCTCACGCCCGCTCCTCACGGCCCCCTCCATGGTCGCCGGCCAGCCGGTGTCGGTCCAGCATCCGGCCAGGACCGCGTTGGCCAGGGCGGTAGCCGGCCCTGGGCGCCGCAGCCCCGGGGCGGGGACGAAAGTCGCCTCCGGGTCGCGCACGGCGACGCCGCGGAGGAGGGTGGCCCCGCCGAGCTCCGGCAGCCGGGAGCGCAGCTCGGAGTCGGCGAGGGCGACCAGGCGCTCCTCGGGCTGGGAGACCAGGTCGCCGGCGCTGCTCAGGCTGCAGCAGAGGTACCCCGGTCCCTTGGCGAAGATCCACTGCACCGGCGAACCGGTCATGGCGGCGAAGTCCAGGTCGGCGAAGAGGGCGTGCGGTGCGCCATACCAGAGGTGCACGTCGACGATCGGCTGGGTGGTGAAGGCCCCCAGGTCTGGGACCGCCAGCGCCTCGACACCGGACATCCGGACGAGCCGCTCGGGCGGGACGGCGAGGACGGCGGCGTCCACGCCGATCTCCGCATCGCCCGTCAGCAGCCCGCGGAGCTCGCCGCCCTCGACATGGAGCCCGGTCACCGGGGTGCGCAGGAGCACCTCGTCGCAGCGCTCCGCCGCCCGCTCCGCGAAGCGGGCGAGGGGCACCGTCGCGTAGCCGATCCGGGCGGCATCACGGTTGCCGAGCAGGGCGGTCCGGACCACCATGAGACCGGCGGCGGCGCTCACCCGGTCAAACGGGGCGTTGAGGGCGGGGACCAGGAACGGCTCCCAGAAGACCCGCTGGGCCTGCGTCCCCTGGCCGTGCCGGTGCAGCCAGGCGGCGAAGGTCTCGTCATCGTCCCCGCTGCGGGGGCGCTTGGCGGCGAGCAGCGCGCGGGCCACCTGGAGTCGCGAACGGAGGCGGAGGGCGCGGAAGCGCAGGAAGGGGAGGGCCAGGTGCAGCGGCGCGGGCAGGCGGAGGGCGCGGAGCCGGGCGCGGCCGGTGCTGGTGAGCACCAGCACGTCGAAGCGCTCCTGGATGCGGAGGTCGCCCCGCATCCCCAGCTCCTCGACGAACTCCAGGAAGCTCGAGTAGCAGCCGAGGATCGCGTGCTGGCCGCTGTCCATCTCGACGTCGCCGAGCTGGAAGGAGGTGGCCTTGCCGCCGAGCAGGCGGCTGCGCTCCACCAGGGTCACCCCCCAGCCCTCGCGCTTCAGGGAGAGCGCGGCGGCGAGGCCGGCGAGCCCTGCTCCGACCACCGCGACGTGCCGGACGGGGGCGGCGCCCCCTGTGCTCGGGGCCCGGCCGTACGGGCGCGTCTCCTCGACCACGGCGCTCACCGCGCCAGTTCCGCTGTCGTGGAGGAGACCCACGAGCGGAGCATGACCCCCGCCTTCTCCCCGGAGGAGAGCCGCACCCGCTGCCGCAGCGGCAGCTCGGGCTCCGCCTCGATGCGGTCGAGGATGCCGCTGTAGATCCCGGCCATGGTGCGGACGCAGGCTCGGGCGGATCCCGGGATGTGCTCGCAGACCTGGATCCCGGAGGCGTAGAGGCGTCGTGCCCGCGCCGCCTCAAACTCGACGAGCGAGGTCCAGGCGCCGTCGGGCCGGCCGGCGAGGAGCGACGTCTCGGAGACGCCGAACCGGGCCAGCTCGTCCTGGGGGAGGTAGACGCGCCCCAGCGAGGCGTCCTCCCGGACGTCCCGGAGGATGTTGATGAGCTGGAGGGCCGCGCCCAGGGAGTCGGCGCGCTCCAGGGCGTCGTCGCCGTCGAAGCCGAAGATGCGCACGCACATCCGGCCGACCACCCCGGCCACCAGCTGGCAGTAGCCGCGCAGCTCCTCCCAGGTGGCGTACCGGTTTTGGTGGAGGTCCATCTCGACCCCTCTCACCAGCTCCTCCAGCTCCGACGCGGGGATGTTGTGGCGCTGGACCGCCCGAATGAGGACCTGCATCACCGGGTCGCCGGTGGGCTCGCCGGCCAGTGCCCGGCGCAGCCGCCGCCGCTGGAGCTCGAGCCGGGCGCGGGCGGCTCCGTCGACGGACGGGCGCTCGGGGCCGTGGCGGCCGGCGCTCACGTCGAGCCAGACCCCGGCATCGGTGGCCCCGGGCCCGTCGGTCGCGTCGTCGATCTGCCGCGCGAAGTCGTAGAGCGCATAGATGGAGATCCGCTGGGTGCGGGGGAGGGCGATGAACCCCCAGTAGAAGTTGCCGGCCTCCCGGCGGGCCATCCGCTGGCAGTACCGCTCGGCCGCGGCCAGGGAGCCTCCGCTCGGTCCGCGGACACCCTCCGAGATGGCACCGGCCACCAGGCTGAGCTTGGTCGCCGTCGTGACCCGCGGCCGGCTCCGGTCGGTCCGGAATCCCTCCCTCCGGATCGCCTCGATGATCGCCTCGCCTCCCCGCCGGTAGAGGCCGAGCTGGAGGCGGAGCCGCGCCGGCATGGGGAGCTGCTCCAGCTCACCGCCGGATTGGAGCAGCTGGAGGGCGCGCTCGCACATGGCCTCCACCGCGCCGGGCAGGCCGAGACGGTCCAGCTCGGATCGGATCAGATAGGTGCGTCCCTTGCCCCGGTCGACGGCGACGTCCTGGGCGAAGTTGGCGAGTTGCAGCCCGATGCAGACGTCGTCGGAGAGCGGCACCGCGTGTGGGTCCGCCACCTCGAAGAGGCGGAGCACCATCCGGCCCACCGGGGCGGCGGAGAGCATGCAGTAGTCGCGCAGCTCCTCCCAGGTGGCGTAGGCGCTGACCCGCTGATCCTGCACGTTGGCGGCGATCAGGTCCAGGAATGGCTCGGGTGGGATCTCGAAGCGGCGGACCGTGCCGGCGAGGGCAACCAGCACCGGGTGGATCGGTGGGCGCCCCTGGAACATGGCCTCGACCTCGGACCGCCAGAGCTGCAGCCGCCAGAGCGCGTCGCCGCCGCTCTCGTCACCCAGGTCATCGGTCGTCCGGCAGTAGGCGTAGATCCGGGCCAGATGGAGCCGCAGACGGCGAGGCACCACCAGCGATGCCACCGAGAAGTTCTCGTAATGGCGCCGGGCCATCCGGAGGCAGAGGGCGTCGGCCTCGCGCCGGCTGAGCGATGCGGACCCGTCCCGGACCTCGGCGCTCATGGNNGAGGCTGCCGACGTCGCGGGCCCCCGCGCAGAACATGGCGATGCGCAGGGTGTCGGTGATCTCGGCGACCGCCGCGTCGAGCGCCTCCTCGCCCTCGTCGGCGGCCCGCAGCATCGAGCCGGCGCTGCCGGCCAGGTCGGCGCCGAGGGCGATCGCCATCGCCACGTCAACCCCGCTCCGGATGCCGCCGCTCGCGATCAGGGTCCCGCGGGGAGCAGCCTCCCGGGCCAGCCGGATCGCCTCGGCGGTGGGCAGCCCCCAGTCGGCGAAGGCGCCCGCCACCCGCGCCCAGACCGGGTCGGCGATCCGCTGCCGCTCCACCTCGCTCCACGACGTCCCCCCCGCCCCGGCGATGTCGACCGCGGCCACGCCGGCGTCGAAGAGCGCGACCACCAGGTCGGGGGCGATGCCCCAGCCGACTTCCTTGACGATGACCGGGACCTCGAGGGAGGCGCAGAGCGCCTCGATCCTGCCGAAGAGCCCGGCGAAGCGGGTGTCACCCTCGGGCTGGAGCGCCTCCTGGAGCGGGTTGAGGTGCAGCACCAGGGCGTCGGCCTCGAGCAGGTCGACGATCCGGCGGCAGGCGGCCAGCCCCACCCCCAGATTGAGCTGGACAGCGCCCAGGTTGGCGAGCAGGGGGACGTCGGGACAGAGGTCGCGGACCGCGAAGGTCGCGAGCACCTCCGGATGCTCCAGCAGCACCCGGCAGGAGCCCAGGCCCATCGCCACCCGGTGGCGCTGCGCCGCCGCCGCCAGGGTCCGGTTGATCTGGCGGGCGCGCGGTGTGCCCCCGGTCATGCACGAGAAGAGGAGAGGGGCACCCAGCCGGCGGCCCAGGAAGGACGTCTCCAGGCTGACCGACTCGAGGTCGATCTCGGGGAGGGCGCGGTGGACAAAGCGGTAGCGCTCGAAGCCCGTGGTCGCACCCGTGGCGGCCACGTCC
>PLAX01000211.1 GCA_003135255.1 Candidatus Dormiibacterota bacterium
CCCACGCGCTGGGCATGGACCACCACGTCGCCTTCATCGACACCTACATGAGCCAGCGCGACATCATCGACCTGCTCCTCGCCACCGACGTCTACGTCACCCCGTACCTGGATCCCAACCAGATCACGAGCGGGACGCTGTCGTACGCGCTGGGGGCCGGCAAGGCCGTGGTCTCCACGCGCTACATGCACGCGTCCGAGGCGCTCGACGACGGCCGCGGCGTGCTGGTCGAGTTCCACGACCCCGGCGGCCTCAGCCGGGCGGTCGTGGCCATCCTGGGCGATCCGGAGGCGAAGGCTGCGCTCGAGCAGGCGGCGTTCGCCTATGCCCGCGACGCGACATGGCCGCAGTCGGCGCGCAGGTTCCTCGACATCATGGGCGCGCTAAGTGAGGCCGGTCCGAGATCCCGCGGCACCGGTCGCGTGCCTCATGGCGCTCATGACATCGGTCGGCGCTTGACCGAGAACCCCCTCCTCATCGACGCCGATGTGAGCCCGTCGAGCCCCGGCCTCGAGGTCGTCTCGGTCTCCAATGCCGCCGCCGCCCAGGTCGACGGCGAGGTGGTCCTCCTGCTCCGGGTCAGCGAACGGCCCAGGAGCGGCGTGCAACCGCCACCCAACGCGCTCACCCTCGATCTGAGCGGGCCCGAGCCGAAGCTCCAGCCCCTCCGCCCGGGCCTGACCGCGGAGCAGGTTGTCGGCATGGCATTTCTCGACACCCAGAGCGCGGTGCCGTGCGTGGTCGAGGTGTTCCTTCCTCGCGACCTCCCCGGCCTGGACCTCAGTGATCCTCGGACCATCCGCTATCGCAATCTCACCGGCGGGTTCACGGCCGCCGCCGACGACGTCAGCGATCTGCTGACCCAGATGTCGCANNTGATGCCGGCGAACCGGCTGGAGGAGTACGGCTGCGAGGACCCGAGAGCCGCGTTCATCGACGGCGTCTGGCACATCACCTACGTCTCGGTGAGCCGCCTCGGCATCTGCACCAGCCGGCTCACGACCACCGACTTCCGCTCCTTCGAGCGACACGGCCTGATGTTCCCCCCCGATCAGAAGGACGTGGTGCTCTTCCCCGGGCGCATCGGCGGCCGCTACGCGGCCCTCACCCGCCCGATGCCACAGTCCTTTGGCCGCGTCCTCGGGGTGTGGATCGCCTTCTCCGACGACCTCGTTCATTGGGGTGACCACGCGCCCCTCGCACTGCCGCGACAGGGGATGTGGGACGGGCTCCGCACCGGCGCGGGTGCGACCCCGTTCCGGGTTCCCGAAGGCTGGTTGGAGATCTACCACGGGGTCGACCGCAGAACCCACTACGCGCTGGGAGCCATCCTCCTCGACGCCGATGACCCCAGCCGGGTCATCGCCCGCTCACCCGAACCGATCCTGGTGCCGACCGCTCCCTACGAACGTGAGGGGCTGTTCGACGACGTCGTCTTCACCTGCGGGCACGTGAACCTCGACCCGGAGGGCAGGGAGATCCGCGTCTACTACGGCGCCGCGGACAGCCGCCTGGCCGCCGCGGACTTCACGGTGCGCGAGATCCTCGACCAGATGCGCCCGTGCTGAGGCAGATCGCGCGTCTCACCCGGCCCGTCCCCTTCGCCGGGCCCGCCGCGCTCGCCGTCGCCGTGTACTCGGATGCGCTCAACCAACCGATTCGCGCCGCGCAGGCGGGCTACGAGGGCGTCGCCTGCGTGGACGACGCGGCCCGCGCCCTCGAGCTCTACTGCGATCTCTGGACGGCAACCGCCTCCCCCTGGGTGCGGCGATGGTGCGAGGGACTGCTCGACTTCGTCCTCGCCATGCAGGGCGCCGACGGTCGCTGGCACAATTTCATCCTCGATTGGGAGGGCACTCCCAATCACGAGGCGCGGACGTCGGTCCCGGGTGGAGGCTTCTGGCAGGCGCGCGCGCTGCTGGCGGTGGCCCGCGCCGGGCAGATCTTCGACGACGACGCCCGGATCGAGGACTCCCTGAACCGCGGCCTCCCGCACATCATCGAGGCCACCGAAGTGCCGGCCGATGTGAGGGCACTTCACATCAGGACGGCGCTCACCCTGCTGGAGAGCGGTGACGACCGGGGGTTGATCGACGAGGTCGCGCTGTGGAGCGACGAGGTGGCCGGCTGCCGTGACGGCGACCGGCTGATGAACTCGCCCGAAGAGAGGGGGGCGCCCCATCTCTGGGGGCACATCCAGGAGGGGGTGCTCGCCGATGCCGGGGTGCGGCTGGGCAGGGAGGACCTGGTCGCCACCGCCTGCCGCAGTGCCGAGCTGGTGTTCCGGGCCGTCGTCATGTCCGGCTTTGACCTGGAGCGGACCCAGCCGTACGACGTCGCGTCGGCCGTCTACGTGCTCACCCGGATCGCCGCGGTCACGGGGACGCCCGCCTACGCCACTCTCGCCGGTATGGCGCGTTCGTGGTTTGACCGCCGCAACGCCGCCGGCCAGCCCGTTTACGACCGGCGAGCTGGGCGCGTCAGCGACGGTGTGGATGGCCGGCGGGTCAGCGACAACTCGGGGGCCGAGGCGAACATCGTGGGCGCCCAGGCCCTCTTCGAGGACGCCGCCAAGCTGGCGAAGCGCCTCGCCGCTCGCGAGGCCCTCCCGGCGGCTGCCGGCTGACGCCCGGCCGCCACCTGCCGCCTCATCGCGTCTCCGGGCTCCTGGAGGGCAGGGCGGCCAGCACCAGCAGGACTCCGGCCCCGGTGACGCCGATGGCGGCCAGCAGAGCGGTCCGGGTGCCCATCATGAAGCTGTTGCGGGCGACCACGGCCAGGCTCGCGCCGAGCTGCCCGCCAGCGACTCGCGCGACCGCCAGCGCCCCGCCCAGTGACCCGAGGATGGCCTGGGCCGCCACGGCCGGCACGTGCCGGCCGATCAGCAGAGGGTTCATCGCGCTCTGGTAGCGGGTCGACAGCACGCTGCCGATCACGGCCACGCCGAGGGCGCCGCCGACCTGGATGGCGGTGCTGTTGGCCGCCGACCCGACCCCCGCGTCCCCATGGGCCAGGCTGCCGAGCACGGAGTCGGTGGCTGCCGGGATGAGCAGGCCCGTTCCCACGCCGATCAGGAGCAGGCCGGGGAGAACGGCCAGGTAGGTGATCGTCGAGGTCGCGACCGCGGCGCTCTGGGCGATTCCGCCGACGATCAGGAGCAGGCCGGCGGCGACGACGAGCTTGCTGCCGACGCGCCGGACCAGCCGGGAGGAGAACAGGGCCGCCACGGCGAGCGTCCCGGCCAGGGGCAGGATGCGGAGCCCGGCGCCGAGCGGGCTGTAGCCGAGGAAGAACTGGAGCACCTGGGTCTGGAGAAAGAGGCAGCCCAGCAGGGCGAAGACGCCCAGTCCCAGGGCCGCCATGGCAACGCTGAACCGGGGGGAGCGGAAGTACCGGAGGGGGAGCATGGGGTGGTCGGAGTGTCGCTCCCAGGCCACGAACCCCACCATGAGGGCGACGCCGCCGGCGAGGGCGGCGATGACCGCGGCGGACGACCAGCCATGGGTCGGGCCCTCGATGATCGCCCAGAGGATCAGCCCGAGGCCTCCGATCGAGAGCAGGGCGCCTGCCGGGTCGGCGGGCCGGGGGTCCTGACTTCTCGACTCGGGAACCAGCAGCAGGGTCCCCGCCAGGCCGGCCGCGACCACCGGGACGTTAACCAGGAAGATCGATCCCCACCAGAAGTGCTCGAGCAGCGCGCCCCCCGCCACCGGCCCGATGGCGATGCCGAGCCCGATCGTCCCGGCCCACATGCCGACCGCCCGGGCCCGCGCATGGGGGTCGCGGAAGATGTCATTGACGATGGACAGGCCCGCCGGGATCATCATCGCCGCACCGGACCCCATCAACCCCCGCCAGATGATGAGGGGATCGACGCTTCCCGAGAAGGCGGCACCGAGGGAGCCGCCCCCGAAGACGACCAGCCCGCAGACGAAGAGCCGCTTGCGCCCGAAGCGGTCGGCCAGGCTGCCGGCGACGAGCAGCAGGCCCCCGAACACCATCGAGTAGGCGTCGACGATCCACTGGAGCTGGTCGGTGGTGGCCTGCAGCTTCTCCACCAGGGTGGGCAGGGCCACGTTCAGGATGGTGTTGTCGAGGTTGACCATCAGCACGGCGACGCAGAGGACCGTGAGCGCCACCCACGGGTTGCGCCGGCCTGCCGGGCTCCGGGCGGCGGTGCCGGACGCAGGCCGAGGCGGGAGGGATGCGGACGTTGCATGACTGTTCAATTTAGGATACGACTATATCAACTGATGATCGGCAGGACAAGCTCTTGTACGGTAGCATTGGACCGTGAGCATGCACTCCGCCACCGTGCAGGACTCCGATCTGAGCGCTCGGGCTAAGATCCGCGAGGCCGCCCTCGGGCTCTTCGGCCGCTCCGGTTTCGGGGTGTCGCTCCGGACCGTCGCCCGGGCCGCCGGGGTCTCCCCCGGGCTGGTCATCCACCACTTCGGGTCCAAGGACGGCCTGCGGGCCGCCGTCGACGCGTCGGTGCTGGCCCTCTTCGTCGAGCGGGTCGAGATCCTGCCCAAGGACCTGCCCGCCGACCAGCTCTCGCGGGCGATGGCCAACAGCCTCTCCGACGTCCTGGGGCCGAGCCCGGACATCCGGCAGTACCTGCGACGGTGCCTCCTGGACGAGACCCCGGCGGGGACGACGATCTTCGACGAGCTGGTGGCGGCGACGCGGCGCGGTCTCGTGCTGCTGGAGCGAGCCGGGGGCATCCGGGCCGACACCGATCCCGAGTGGCGGCCCTTTCAAGTCCTCTCGGTGATCCTCGGGCCCCTGCTGATGGAGCCGGTGATGCAGCGCAACATCGGTGAGCCCGCCTATGCCCCGGAGGCCGTGCGCCGGCGCACCTCCGCCAACCTCGACTTCCTGTCGCGCGGGCTGTTCACCACGGCCGCAGAAGGGCGCGACGGGCCCACGCCCTGACAGACGCCAGCCGGGAGGGAACCACGTGCCACTGCACCACCAGGAGCCGAGCGACGCGAATCTGGAGGTCAACCCCCTCTACGCGACCGGTGCCGCGCGGAGCGGCGTGCCCAAGCTGCGCATCCCCAGGGAGCCGATGGAGCCCGAGGTCGCGTACCAGATCGTCCACGACGAGCTGATGCTGGACGGCAACGCCCGGCTCAACCTGGCCACCTTCGTGACCACATGGATGGAGCCGCAAGCCGCGCGCCTGATGGCGGAGGCGGCGGACAAGAACGTCATCGACAAGGACGAATACCCGCAGACCGCCGAGATCGAACGCCGCTGCGTCCACATCCTCGCCGACCTCTGGCACGCGCAGCCCCATGAGCAAGCGGTCGGCTGCTCCACCACCGGTTCGAGCGAGGCGGCGATGCTCGCCGGGATGGCGCTCAAGTGGCGCTGGCGGGAGGCCCGCCGCGCCGCCGGCGCCTCCTCCGACCGGCCCAACATGGTGATGGGGATCAACGTCCAGGTCTGCTGGGAGAAATTCTGCCGCTACTGGGACGTGGAGCCGCGCTACGTCCCCATGGAGGGTGACCGGCGCCACCTCACCGGTCGCGAGGCGGTGAAGCTCTGCGACGAGAACACGATCGGGGTCGTGGCGGTGCTGGGCTCCACCCAGGACGGCAGCTACGAGCCGGTGGCCGAGATCGCCGCGGCGCTCGACCGGCTGCAGCAGGGGGGAGGCGCGGACATCCCCGTGCACGTCGACGCCGCCTCGGGGGGCTTCGTGGCGCCGTTCGTGCAACCGACTCTGGAGTGGGACTTCCGGCTCCCGCGGGTGGCGTCGATCAACACGTCCGGGCACAAGTACGGGCTGGTGTACCCCGGCGTGGGCTGGGTGCTCTGGCGCGACCGCGATGCCCTGCCCGAGCAGCTCGTCTTCCGGGTCAACTACCTGGGCGGCAGCATGCCCACCTTCGCGCTCAACTTCTCACGCCCGGGTGCGCAGGTCATCGCCCAGTACTACAACCTCATCCGGCTCGGGTTCGAGGGCTACCGGCGGGTGCAGCAGGCGGCGTTGGACACGGCTCAGCACATCGCTGCGGCCGTCGCGCGGATCGGCCCCTTCCGGCTGCTCACGGACGGCAGCGAGCTTCCCGTGTTCGCCTTTGAGCTCAGGCCGGAGGTGGAGCGCTATTCGGTGTACGACGTCTCCGACGGTCTCCGCAAGCGCGGCTGGCAGGTGCCCGCCTACAGCTTCCCCGCCAACCTCGAGGACACCAACGTGCTGCGCGTGGTCGTGCGCAACGGGATGTCGCGGGACCTGGCCGACCTGCTGATCGCCGACCTCCGACGCGAGGTGGTCCAGCTCGACAAGCTCAGCTCACGCCTGCCGCAGCATCCCGACCGCACCCGCTTTCATCACTGACGCCGAGAGCTGCCGGGCGCGTGCCGGAGCACGGCGGCCCAGCGCCCCTGGATCCTGGCCGCCCCGGGTCCCCGCCCCCAACCCTGGTAGTGTCCAAAGCCTGTGGGCATCACCCTGCCGATCGCGCTCTTCTTCGGAATCCTCCAGGGCGCCAGCGAACTGTTCCCCGTCTCCTCGCTCGGCCACGCCGTGGTGGTCCCGGCCCTCTTCGGCATCCGGGTGCGGGAGAGCGACGCCGATTTCCTCCCCTTCCTGGTGCTGCTCCACATCGGCACCGCCACCGCCCTCATCTGCCTCTACTGGCGGCAGTGGGGCCGGATCGTGGCCGGCTTCGTCCGCAGCGCGGCGACCGGCAGGGTGACGGGCGGGGACGATCGCCTGGCCTGGCTGCTCGTGGTCGGCACCATCCCGGCGGGCCTGGTGGGGTTCATCTTCCAGAAGCCACTCCAGGCCAACTTCGGCAACCCGCGGCTCGCCGCCGGGCTGCTGCTCGTCAACGGCGCCATGCTGCTCGGGGCGGAGATGCTCCGGCGGCGCACCGAGCGGCGGGCCGGCATCGCCCAACGCGACCCCGCAGCGGAGGAGAAGCAGTTCCGCAGCATCGAGGAGATGGGCTTCGGCCGGGCCGCGCTGATCGGCGCCTGCCAGATCGTCGCCCTCTTCCCGGGCATGTCGCGCTCGGGGTCGACCATGGCCGGCGGCCTGATCGGCGGGCTCCGCCACGAGGAGGCGGTTCGCTTTTCCTTCCTCCTCGCCACCCCCATCATCCTGGCCGCCGGGCTCCTGGAGGTGCCCTCCCTGGCCGGGACCGCCAACCTCGGGCCGATGCTCGTGGGCGGGGTGGCGGCGGGCCTCACCGCCTACGCCAGCGCCCGTTTCCTGGTCCGATACTTCCGGGTCGGCCGCCTCGACCCGTACGCGTATTACTGCGCCGGGCTGGGAGTGCTCGGCCTGATCCTGCTCCACTAAAGCCCACAGGGAGACCATCTCGATGCCCGACACCGGCCACACCCGCAACCGCACCCTCGCGGCGGTGCTGATCGCGATCGCCGTCATCTGCCTGGCGCTGGCGATCTTCTACTTCACCCAGAAGACCACCTTCCTGGCCGGCTCCCCCGCCAAGATCCAGATCAAGCACGGGCTGCTCTTCGCCGTGCTCGCGATCGTCTCGGCGGTGGGCGCCAACATCCTCTGGCGCCGCGACAGCTGAGCCGCAGCCCGACGGCCCTCTTTCCGTCGGCCCCGGGCCAGCGGCCGGCCTCGGGCGTCCGGACCCGCCCGGACGCCAAGATGTGCGCCGTGAAGCGAAGCGATTCCCTCACCGGCCAGCTCTCCGAGGCCCTGGGGCTGCTGCGGGGACGGCTGGAAGGCCCCCTGCTCCATGCGGTCAAGACCGCGGTCGCCTCCGGGTTCTCCTGGTTCGTAACCGCCAACCTGCTCGGCAACCAGATCCCCGTCTTTGCCCCGCTGGCGGCGGTGCTCACCGTCCAGGTGACCATCTGGCAGTCGGTCTCACGCGGCCTGCAGCGCGTGGCAGGAGTGATGGTGGGAGTGCTGGTGGCGAGCGCCTTTGCCCACGTGGCGGGCATCCACGCCTGGTCGATCGCGGTCGTGATCTTCGTCTCGCTGCTGCTGGGCCGGGCGATGCGTCTCGGCACCCAGGGCTCGATCCAGGTCCCCATCAGCGCTCTGCTGGTGCTGGTGCTCGGCGCGACCACCGGCGGGTACGGCGTCGACCGGGTGGTCGACACGGCCATCGGCGCGGCGTGCGGCATCCTGGTGAACCTGGCTGTCTTTCCCCGCATCCACCTCGGGGAGGCCAACGCGCGGGTCCGGTCCCTCGCCGAGGGGCTGGGATCGCTGGTGCGGGGCGTCGCCGCCTGGGTGGACCGGGCTGAGGCCGCCACGGGCACCTCGCCCGAGAACCCCGCACCGACCTCGCCACTCGGCGACGCGGCCGCGGCCCCGCCGCCCGAGGACCCCGACTCGCTTCTCGTCGCCGCCCGCCTGCTGAGCGACCGGGTCACGGCGGCCGCACGGGCCGTCGGCAACGCGGAGGAATCCTGGCGGTGGCACCCGGCGGGCCGGCGGCAGCGGCAGGCGGTCGAGAACCTGCACGCGGCGATCCCCGTGCTCGAGATGGTCGAACGGCAGGTGCGCGGCATCGCCCGCACGGCCGCCGAGGCCGGGACGAGATGGGACCTCCCCCCGCCCGCCGCGGCGGCGCTCACCCAGCTGCTGATCCAGGTCGCGTCCGAGCTCGAGGGTTGGTGGCCACCCGACCAGGTGGGTGGCGAGACCGGAGCGGCCACGCCCCGGGGAGAGCTGCTCAGCGCCGATCAGGATGGCCTCTACGAAGCGGTGCTCGAGGCCCTCCGCGGCTCCGGGCCCAACCCCCATGCGGCGGCTGCCGCAGCGGCCATCGCGGTGGACGCCCGTCGCATCCGCGAGGAGCTGAGCGCGACGCCGTCATCCCCGCTCGAGACGCCCGGCTGGCGATCCCTCTTCGGGTAGCCGGCCCGCTGACCGCCGGCGCACCGGCGACCCGGCACTTGCATTCTGAGCTATCGCGATATATCGTTGGCATATCGCAACAGCCCTCACCCGAGGCCACACCGTCATGAATGACCCCACCGCCGCAGATTGGTTCTCCCAGTTCGGAGGAGAGCCCTGGGTACGCGCCGCCCGCCGCTTCGCAGCCCGGGCGCGCGGCCACTCCGGCTTCGACCCCACGTCGGAGGGGGGGCCGCCGCCCTTCGCATGGGGCCACCGCGGAGGCCCCTTCGGCGGTCCCCGTGGGCCACGCTCACCCCTCTTCAACAGCTTCTTCGGCCCCGGACCTGGCCGGGGCCCTCGGGCGCGCCGGGGCGACGTGCGCGCCGCCATCCTGGCGCTGCTGCGGGAGCAGCCGCGCAATGGCTACCAGATCATCCAGGAGATCGAGAGGCGCAGCGGCGGACTCTGGCGGCCGAGCGCCGGCGCGATCTATCCCGCCCTGCAGCTGCTCGAGGACGAGGGCCTGATCGAGGGCGTCGAGGACGGCGGACGGCGCGAGCTGCGGCTGACCGAGGCCGGGCGCACGTACGCTGACGGGCACCCCGGCGAGCTGGCAGCCCCGTGGGCGGCCGTCGCCGACTCCCTCGACCATGAGGCGCGCTCCCTCTTCGAGGTCGTGGCCGCCGTCGGGGCCGCCACCGTCCAGGTCGGTCAGGCCGGCAGCGAGGCGCAGATCGCCAAGGCCCACCAGCTCCTCTCCGATACCCGCAAGGCGCTCTACCGGATCCTGGCCGAGGAGGAGGACGGCCCCGAGCCCGAGGCAGGCGGCTGATCCCCAGCTCGCCCTCTCGCCGGATCGCCGGATGGCTCCATCGACGCACCGCCGGATCAGACGCCGCTCCACTGTGACCCCTCACCCGGATGGGTAAGCTGCGAACCGCGTCCCGCCGGCTCACGGTGCAGCGGCACTAGGCAACTTCAGCCCCCGACTGGATGCGCCGCCGGAAGCCGCCCATCGCCGCGGCAGAGGCGACCTCGTCCGCCGGCCCGGTGGGGCGGGTCCGGCCACCCCGCCGAGAGCCCTAGCTCTGCTGCCCGTCCTCCTCCGGAGGAGACGGAGGCGCGACGACGCGGGGTCGGGTGCGAGCGAGGGCAGGGATCCGGCCGGGCAGGGCCACCACCGCCAGCAGGGCGGCCGCCACGGCCACGAGGGCACCGGTCAGAAGGGCTAGGTCCATGCCGCTCACGAAGGCCGCCCGGGCAAACCCGGCGAGCATCGCGCCGACCATTCCCCCCTCCCGTGCCGCCACCTCCTGCGCTCCCCCGATCGACCCGAGGATCGTGCTCTCGACGCCGGCCGGAAAGTGGTATGGAGCCAGGGCGGCAACCATCCGGCCCTGGTAGCGCGTCGAGAACTGGCTGCCGATCACGGCGACGCCGAGCGCGCCCCCGATCTGCAGAAAGGCGCTGTTGGTGGCGGCGCCGATCCCGGTATGGTCGGCGGGCAGCGACCCCATCACCGACGCCGTGACCAGCGGGATGACGAGCGCAGCGCCCACGCCGAGCATGATCATCCCGGCCAGGGTCCCCACATACGTGGTGGCAACGCTGGCTCCTGAGATCTGCCAGAGCCCCACGGCAATGAGCAGCAGTCCCCCTCCCACCACCACCTTGGCACCGAGAGCCCGATCCAGGAGGCTCGCGAAGGGGGCCACCAGGATGATCGAGCCCGCCGCGGGTAGCAGCCGGATCCCAGTCTGGAGGGCGGTGTAGCCCAGGTCGAACTGGAGGAACTGGGTCAGCACGAAGAGGGCGCCGAAGAGCCCGAACATGACCATGCTGACCGACACCACGGCCACCGAGAACTGCCGGCTGCGGAAGAAGCTGAGCCGGAGCATGGGCTGGGACGCAAAGCGCTCCCACACCCCGAAGCAGACGAGGACGGCCACGCCGCCGATGCCGGCGCCGATCACCGTGGGCGACGACCAGCCGTGCACTGGCGCGTCGATGATCGACCAGAGCAGCAGGCCGAGCCCGGAGATGGAGAGGAGGGCACCCAGCACGTCCGGCCGCCCGGCCTGCGCGTTCCTCGAGTTGGGGATGAAGGGGAAGGCGAGGACCAGGGCCACCGCCGCGATGGGGACGTTGATCAGGAAGACCGAGCCCCAGCTGAAATGCGCCAGCAGGAGGCCGCCGATGATCGGACCCAGGGCAACCCCAGCGCCAGTGGTCGCCGCCCAGAGGCCGAATGCCCGCTGCCGCTCCCGGGGATCGGGGTACATGCTGGTGATGAGGGCCAGCGTGGAGGGCATGATCAGCGCCCCGCCGACCCCCATGCTCGCCCGCGCCGCGATCAGCATCCCGACCGATCCAGAGAAGGCGGCCCAGATCGAGCAACCCGCGAACGCGACCAGCCCGGCGACGAAGGTCCACTTCCGTCCGAAGCGGTCGGCCACGCTGCCCGACACCAGCAGCAGGCCGGCGAAGACCAGCACGTAGGCGTCGACGATCCACTGCAGGTCGGTCGAGGTGGCGCCCAGGTCGCGCACCAGCGTCGGCAGGGCGACGTTCAGGACGGTGTTGTCGAGAGTGACGATGAGGAGCGACAGGCAGAGGACACTCAGAGCCAGCCAGCGTCGCGCCGGCCGGACTGGCGAGGTCGTGGCCCCCCGCCTGCGGACGCCATCCCCCACGTCCTGGACTTCATCCCCCCGGCCCGAGGCATCCACCACCCGGTTCGCAAGGCTCACCTTGTTCATCCCTCATTAACGCAGTTTGATTTGCGTTAGTATATCGGCCCAACACCACTAACGCAAGGTTAATAGCGATAAGGCAACAGATAACGCAAGCTAAGTAGCGATAAGATGGCCACCATGGAGTTCCAGGCAGCGCGCCAACCGGTGCGCAGGACCGGGGGCAGGAGTGCCCGGGTCCGAGCTGCGGTCATTGACGCCACCCTGGCCGCCCTCCTCACCCGCGGTCTCGACGACCTCTCGATCACCGAGATCGCCCAGCAAGCCGGGGTGCACCCCACGACCATCTACCGCCGCTGGGGCGGCCGGTCGAACCTGGCCCTGGACGCGGTCCTCAGCGGGACCGAGGCCGAGATCCCGCCCCCGGACACGGGCTCCCTTCGCGGCGACCTACTCGCCGTCATCCGGGGGATCTTCCCCTTCCTCCGCACCCCCCTGGGGGAGCTGCTGGTGCGCCTCGCCCTCCGGCGCGACCTCCCCGAGTACGAAGCCGCGCGGGGGGGCTACTGGGCCCAGCGGTTCCGGGCCGGGGCCGCTCTGTTCGAGCGGGCCAGGGCCCGTGGCGAGCTGCGCGCGGACGTGGACCCCGTCCTCGCCCTGGAGACCCTGGTCGGCCCGATGTATGTGCGCATGCTGATGACCGGGGAGCCCCTCGACGACGCACTGCTGGTGCGTTGCGTGGACCTCGTCCTGGACGGCATCGCCACCCGCCCCCGGTAGGGGGCGGCGTTCCGGCGCACGAGGGGGTGATGTAAGGCTGCCCGCCCCTGGGCGAGGCATCCGCCCCCGGCCGGGGTGAGGCGGCCCCGACCTCCACCCCTACAATCCGCGCCATGGGCCGGGTCATCCACGTCCGCGTTCGCGGCCTGGAACCTCGGCGCCGGGATGCGGCCCAGGACCGCTTCGCCGAGCTGGTACGGCGGCGCGATTGGCGCGACGGTCACCCCTGGCTGGCGGATGCCCGCTCGCCCGGCCTGCTCCCCCAGCTCTTCTTCGCCGACCAGAAGACGGTCAGCTCTCACGAGAAGCCGGCCGCCGATCCACTCTCGGCGGCGACCTTTGTCCGGGTCCTCGGCGATGAGACCGACGCCCTGGCGGTGCTCTTCGTCTTTCGCGACCTCTCCGAGCGCTTCGCCCTCGCGGTCGAGCTGCGCGACCCCGACAACCCGATCGCCAAGCTACGCCGGATCGAGCTGGCGGGGGGACTGCTGGCGGACGGCCGCGCCCTCGAGGCGATCCTGGTGCGGCGACCCATCTTCAAGAAGCTGCGCGACGGCCGGCGCATCGAGCTCTTCCCGCCCCACGCCCTGGCCGCCGCCTACGGCACGCCTGAGGCACGCGATCCCGACCACCGCGGCTGGAGCTTCCTGGTCGCCGGCATGCGCTGCGAAGCATCCGACTTCTTCGAGGCCGAGGCCGAGGCGATGCGGATGCGCCGGGGGCTGGACAGCCTGGAGCAGGCCGGGTGAGGGCGGTGGTCCAGCGTGTGCGCCACGCCCGCGTCATGGTGGAATCGGGCGGTCAGGAGGCCGACCCGGCCGCCGGGGCTCGCCCGCCTGCCGCCGCCGCGCCGGAGACCCGGGTGACCGGCGAGATCGGCCCGGGCTTCTGCGTGCTGCTCTCGGTCGGTCCCGGTGACACCGAGGCGACCGCGGACCGCCTCGCCGAACGGGTCGCCCGGTTGCGGATCTGCGCCGACCCGGCGGGGAAGATGAACCTCGACCTCCATCAGACCGGGGGCGAGGTGCTGGTGGTCAGCCAGTTCACCCTGCACGCGGACGCCTCCGGCGGGCACCGGCCGAGCTTCCTCGGAGCGGCCCCACCCGACCTGGCCCGGCGCCTCTACGAGCGGTTCGGCGCGACCCTGGCGGGCCTCGGACTGCCCGTCGCGTATGGCGAATTCGGCGCCACGATGCAGGTCGAGCTGGTCAATGACGGCCCGGTCACGCTCGTCCTCACCAGCGGAGAGGGTCCCTGGGCCGCCGACGCAGGCTAGGCCGGGTGGCGCTCAGGCCGGCCAGATCAAGGAAGCGAGCAGCGCAGGGAGGGAGCGCACTGATGTGCGTGACCGACCGAGCAGCGGAGCTGACGCCGAGCTGGACGGAAATGAGCGCCGCCCGTCAGGCGGAGCGGCGCGTCCTCAGCACGGCGAGCTGCTCCCCCTCGCCGCCGCTCCCGGCGTAGCGGAGGAGTTCCGGCGGCCGTCCGCCGGTCCCCGCGGGGCTCCGGAAGCGGGACACGCGGAGCCGGAGTGCGGCCACCTCGGAGTCGCGGACCGGCTTGAGCACTCCGCCGTCGCGCAGCTCCTGGACCCGGCGGCGGAAGGTGCGCTCGCTCCCCTCCGGCCCGCCGTGGAGAGCCACGTAGAGCCGGAGCAGGTCGTCGCCGGTGAAGACGTCACCCAGCAGCCCGACGGCTCCCGCCACGTGCCGGGACTCGGAGCGCAGGTGCTCGAGGGCCGCCTTGAGGGCGGCGGAGTCGGGGGCGTCAAGCCGCAGGCCCCGACCGGGCAGGCTCCAGACCGCGGGCCGGGCAACCTCTGCATAGGGGACGGTGGCGTAGTACCAGGCGGTCACGGCTCGGGCGCGCCCACCCGGGGCGTCGTCGAGGCCGACCAGGTGGAGGCGGCCTCCCCGCCCCTTGCGGCCTGCTTCCAGCCGCATCCCGGCCTCCTCCACAGCCCGCGCCCCGGCCGCTTCGAAGGTCTCCCGGGCGTCCAGCTCGGCCTTGGGAAGCGCCTGCCGCAGGGTGAGGACGTGGAGTGCCCGGTTGGCCGCCGTCTCGGGGCTCGGGTCAAACCCGAATACCGCCACGGTCACCCCCAGGGACGCCTGCGCCTTGGCCATCGCCGAAGAACCTCCGTCGTTTCGGGCGATGATGACACGAACTTGGCGCCGCCGGAGCGTCTTGTGGCGGCTTCGTTGCGGCGGGTGGCCCTGGCCGATCGGGACCGGCGGCGGGCCGCACTCCCCCAACGGGCGGCGGTGGGCGGAGCAGCGGTGGGCGGAGCAGGACTCGAACCTGCGGCCTTCTCGGTGTAAGCGAGACGCGCTAACCAGCTGCGCCATCCGCCCCGGACCCCGACTCTAGTGGCTGCGGCCCGCGGCCACCTCCCGAACCCCGCCCGCCTCATCGCCCACCAGCACGAGATCGGCGATGCCCAGGAAGATGCCGTGGCCGACCAGGCCGGGCACCGCGTCCAGCCGGCGGGCCAGACCCTCGGGATCGGAGATCAGATCGAAATGACCGTCGCCCAGCAGGTTGCCCGAGTCGCTGACCTGGGGCCTGCCCTCGGCGTCCGTCCGCAGGCTGAAGGGGGCGCCGCACGCCTCCAGGGCCGCCAGGGTGGCGTCCGATCCGAACTGGAGGATCTCGACGGGGACCGGCCCCCTGAGCTGGGCCACCATCTTGCCGGCGTCGGCGACCACCACGAACCGCCGGGCGGCGACGGCCACCAGCCGCTCCCGAACCTGAGCTCCTCCGCCTCCCTTGATGAGGCGGGACTGCGGGTCGATCAGGTCGGCGCCGTCCACGGCGAGATCCAGCCCCCGGCGGTCGAGCTCCACCAGCTCAATGCCGAGCTCCTCGGCGAGGCGGGCACTCGCCCGGGAGGTCGCGACCGCCTGGATGTGGAGTCCGGATCGCACCGCCTCCCCGGCCGCCACGATGAACCAGTGGGCGGTGGAGCCGGTGCCGAGGCCGACCCGCATGCCATCGCTCAGCAGCCGGGCGGCGGCCCGTCCCGCCGCCTCCTTGGAACGTTCGGCACTCATGGTCGCTGTGGAGCCTAGCAGTCCGGAGTGCCCTGGTAGCGTGGACCGCCGCCCTGGCGGTGAGCCGTCCATCGGCAGTGCCGGAACCGGTCCTTACCAGGGCGCTGAAGCCCCTGTCAGGAGACGAGCCGGCCCTTCAGCCGCATCTCGTCGCGACTCGGCAGGCCGCCGAGCGGCTGGCGCATGAAGCGCTCCTGGACGGCGAAGATCGCCTCCACCATGTCGGCGGAGGTGGCCTCCGGGGAGACCGCCACCCCGCGGCGGCGCAGCTGGGCCATCACCCGCGGCGGCAGCGGCTGGCCGCGCAGGTTCATCTCCTCGATCTCGATCAGGAGCCCGTCGAGCTCGCAGAGGACCTCACGGCGGCGAGAACGGTACGTGTCCGTCTCGGGAGCCCACTGGAGCTGGTTGAGGACGCGGTTCCTGACGAATGTGGCCATGACTGCTCCCTGGAGCGTCGCCTGCCCGGTGGATGGTGGGATGTGGGGAAGGAGTCGTCCGGGTGGTTCGGCGTTCCAAGTTGCGATGGTATCCAAGCGCACGGTGCTTGGCTAGTGGTTTGGCCCCATTGGCTCGGAACTCGTCAGGATCGGCGAGAACTCGACGACCATCCGCCGGAGGGTGGGATCGGCCTCCGACAGCGACCCGCCCAGTGCCTTCGCCAGTGCTGCCGCCAGGTCGTCCGCCACCAGCTCGGGGGTGAGACCGGTTGCGCCCTCCCTCTCCATTGAGGTGACCCCGGCGTCCGCGATGCCGCAGGGGACCACGTGCGCGAACCAGTCAAGGTCGTTGCAGACGTTGAGAGCCACCCCGTGCTGGGTGACCCCGCTCGCCAGCTTGACCCCGATGGCAGCCAGCTTGCTCGGGCCCACCCAGGCACCCGTGTAGCCCGGCCGGCGAGCGGCGGTGACGCCGTGGAGCAGAGCCGTGGCGATCAGCGCGCCCTCGAGCGCCCGGACGTAGGCGATCACGTCCCCCCGTCCCNNCCAGCTCCGAGGTGGGCCTCCTCCGCATTGCGGCCCACCGTGTAGACGGGTGGGTGCTCGAGGAGGAGGACGCAATCGTCGATCTCCCCCGCCGCCCGGGCTGCGGCCAGCCGCCGCTGCAGCTGCCAGGCCTCCTGGTAGGGGACGGACCCCAGCCAGAGCCGGCGCAGAGGTCGGGAGACCTCCGTGACCGGACCCGGCCGCCCCAGGCCCTCGCTGCGCCGTGCCACCGGCGAGACGCCCATCCCCGTTCAGACCGCCGCGGCGGCCACCACCTGGCCGGCGGCGTGATAGCTGGAGCGGACCAGCGGCCCCGACTCCACGTGGGCAAAGCCGAGACCGAGGCCGTAGGCCCTCAGCTCGGCGAACTCATCCGGGTGCCAGAAGCGGATCAGCGGGTGGTGCTTGAGCGACGGCCGGAGGTACTGGCCGATGGTGACGATCTCGACCTGGTGCTCTCGGAGGTCGCGGAGCAGACGGTGCACCTCCTCGACGTCCTCCCCCAGGCCGACCATCAGCCCGCTCTTGGTCCGCGACCGGGGTGCCATCTCCTTGGCAGCGCGGAGCACGGAGAGCGAGCGCCGATACCCCGATTTGGGCCGCACCCTGGGATAGAGGCGGGCCACCGTCTCCATGTTGTGGTTGAAGATCTCCGGCTCCTCGGCGACCACCGCCCGCACCGCATCGAGGTCGCCCTGGAAGTCGGGGGTGAGCACCTCCACGGTCGTTCCCGGCGCCCGGCCCCGGATCTCCCGGATGGTGGCGGCGAAGATCGAGGCACCCCCGTCCGGCAGGTCGTCGCGGTCGACGGAGGTCACCACCGCGTGGCGCAGCCCCATCCGGGCGACCGCCTCCCCCACCCGGCGCGGCTCGTCCGCGTCAACGTCGCCGCCCCGGCGGCCGCTCTTCACGGCGCAGAAGGCGCAGGCCCGGGTGCAGGTGTCACCCAGGATCATGAAGGTGGCGGTGCCGGAGTTCCAGCACTCGCCGAGATTGGGGCAGCGTGCCTCCTCGCAGACGGTGACCAGCTGCTTCTCGCGCATCAGCGAGGAGACCTCGGTGACGCCGGCACCCACGGGGGCCCTGACGGTGAGCCACGGCGGGCGCCGATCCACCCCCTCGGGGAGGAGCCGCTGCCAGGTCGGCCGTTGGTCGGGGCTCTGGGCCGGCGCGGTCGGGCTGCCGACGGGCACGAGCGGGATCTGCTGCATGACCTTGCACCACGTTACCCCACGCGGCAGGTCGCGCGACCGCCCCCTCCCGTCCCGCCAGCGCAACGCCAAGCGCACAATCCTGGGTGATGGCTGCCGTCGGTGTCCCCGTCAACGAGCCCGTCCGGACCTATCCGGCCGGTTCGGCCGAGCGGGCCCACCTTCGGAGAGCCCTCGCCGGGCTTCAGACGTCACCCCGGGCCCTGCCGATGCACATCGGGGGACTGCCCGTGGAGGGCTCCGGCGCCGGCTTCACGGTGCGCGCCCCCCACCGGCACGCCCAGGAGCTGGGGCACCTCCACCAGGCGACGGTGGCGGATGTGGAGGGCGCCGTCGACGCCGCCCTGCGGGCCGGCCGGGACTGGTCCCACGCCACCCTGGAGGAGCGTGCCGCGGTCTTCCTCCGTGCCGCCGAGCTGCTCTCCGGGCCCTGGCGCGACCGGGTCAACGCGGCGACCATCCTGGGTCAGAGCAAGTCCGTCCACCAGGCGGAGATCGACGCCGCCTGCGAGCTGATCGACTTCTGGCGGTTCAACGTCCACTTCGCATTCCGGCTCCGGGAGGATCAGCCGGTCAGCCCGACCGGGGTCTGGAACCGGACCGAGCTGCGCCCCCTCGAGGGGTTCGTGGTCGCGATCACCCCGTTCAACTTCACCTCGATCGCGGGCAACCTGCCGACGGCGCCCGCGCTCATGGGCAATGTGGTGGTCTGGAAGCCGTCGGTGACCTCGATGCTGGCGGCGAGCGCGATCATGGAGCTGCTGGAGGAGGCGGGCCTGCCTCCCGGGGTCATCAACATGGTGACCGGCCACGGTGCCGGTGCCCTCGAGGCCGCCATCTCCCACCCCGGACTGGCGGGGATCCACTTCACCGGCTCGACCGACACCTTCCGGGGGCTCTGGCGCCAGGTCGCCGGCAACCTCGGCACCTACCGCACCTACCCGCGGCTCGTCGGCGAGACCGGGGGCAAGGACTTTGTCCTCGCCCACGAGAGCGCCTCCCCGGAGGCTCTGCTGGTGGGCCTGCTGCGCGGCGCCTTCGAGTACCAGGGCCAGAAATGCTCGGCGGCCTCGCGCGCCTACATCCCCCGCCGCCTCTGGGAGGAGCTGCGGGGACCGCTCGCCCGGGAGACGGAGGCGATCCCGATGGGCGACCCCTCCGACTTCTCCAACTTCATGGGGGCGGTCATCGACGAGCGCGCCTTCCGCAAGCACGAGGCGGCGCTGCAGGCGGCCGCCCAGGACCCCGCCCTCGAGATCGTCGCCGGCGGCACCTGCGACGCCAGCACCGGCTGGTTTGTCCGGCCCACGATCATCGCCACCAAGGATCCCCACCACGAGCTGCTGGAGCGGGAGCTGTTCGGCCCCATCCTCACCGTCCACCCCTACGACGGCGACTGGGAGACGGCGCTCCGGCTGGTCGACGAGACCTCCCCGTACGGGCTGACCGGCGCGATCTTCGCCACCGAACGGCGTGCGATCGAGACCGGGATGCGCGCCCTCCGCCACGCCGCGGGCAACTTCTACGTCAACGACAAGCCGACCGGGGCGGTGGTGGGCCAGCAGCCCTTCGGCGGGGCCCGCCAGAGCGGCACCAACGACAAGGCTGGATCGGCGCTCAACCTGCTGCGCTGGGTGTCGGCCCGGTCGCTCAAGGAGACCTTCGTCCCCGCCACCGACTGGCGGTACCCCCACATGGACGGAGACTGACCAGAGAGGACGAAGCGCGCCCGGAGGGGGGGACCCGTATGCCTCCAGGCGGTTATGGACATCCACGTCCATAACGGTAGCGCCGCGGTGGCGCCTCCGGCCCTCTCAGGAGCAGGCGGTGGCGGCCCCGATGCTCGGCGAGGCGCCGGTCACGATCACCACGGAACCGTCGATTGTGATCAGCGTTTGAATGCTCCGCCGGTGGAGAGGCCGACCAGGAAGACCACCAGGATGATCAGGACCACCGTCAAGACGAGGCCGGCGTACCACCGCCAGCCGTGAATCCGCATCAGAGCAGCGTAGCGCCCTCGTCCAATCCCTCGAGCTGCTCCCTGACGTCCTGGAGGAAGCGGGCCGCCTGGAGTCCGTCGTTGAGCCGGTGGTCGAAGCTCAGGCCGAGATTCATGATCGGGCGGATCGCGATCATGTCGTCGACGACGACCGCCCGCTTGACCACCGCGTCCATGGTGAGGATCGCCGCCTGGGGCTGGTTGATGATGGCCTGGGTCATCACCGCCCCCAAGGCGCCTGTGTTGTTGAGGGTGAAGGTCCCGCCCTGGATCTCGTCGAGCTTGAGCCGGTTGGCGCGGGCCCGATTGCCGAGGTCGGCCATCGCCTGGGCCAGGCCAGCGATGCTCAGGCGGTCGGCGTTGCGCAGCACCGGCACCACCAGGTTCTCCTCGAGGGCGACGGCGATGCCGAGGTGGATGTCGTGCTTGAGGACGAGCCCGGCCTCGCTCCACTGNNCGCTCGCGGAAGGCGGCCTTGCCCGCCTCGCGCAGCCGCACCACCCGGGACATGTCCACCTCGACCATCAGCCAGGCGTGAGGCGAGGTCTGGCGGCTGCGGACCATGTGCTCGGCGATCGCCCGCCGGACCGAAGTCATCGGCAGCAGCTGGTCGCCCTCCTCGGCCGAGGCGGAGAGCGACGGCGGCGCGGCGGGCGCCGCAGGAACGGCCGCAGCCACCGGGGCGGGGGCGGCAGGTGCCGGAGCGAGGCCCGCGGGGGCCGGAGCGGGGTCCTGCGACGAGAGCGCGACGGCCGCTGCCCCGGACGGAGCCGGTCCGGCGGCGCGGGCGGCCTCGTCCCGCCTCTGGACATGGTCCAGGACGTCCTTCTTGGTGACCCGACCGCCGATGCCGCTCCCGGTG
>PLAX01000093.1 GCA_003135255.1 Candidatus Dormiibacterota bacterium
CGGCACAGCTGACGGCCCACGCCAACCCGATGACCTCTTCCGAGCCCCCATCCCCCATCGAGCAGGCGGGGCCCCCCGACCTCATGACCTCCTCCGAGCGAACGGCTCCTGCGGAGGAGCGGGCCGCTCCGCCCACGGAGCGCGGCACACCCTCCTCTGAGCCGGCTCCCATGACGTGGTTCGCGCCCCCGGTCGAGCCGGTCCCCACCGTCCCGGTGGATCTCGGCGGCGCCTCGGGAGACCCGGCGTGGCCGCCCATCCCCCTCACCGCCGTCGACGAGGAGGCGGGCACACTGTCTGCGTGGGGTCAGACGTACAGCCAGGCACCCGCACCCAGTGCCTCGGCCAGCGCGGCCCCACAGGGTCCCCCGCAGTTCCCGCAGTTCGACTTCTCGCCTGCCCTGGAGGCCCTGGAGGCAGCCGACGCGAGTGCCGATTTCGAAGGGATGAAGGCGGATCTGATCCAGATCGGCGCCCTCTGGCTGGGAACGGACGGTGTGGCGCCGGTGGCGGAGATGCTCCGCCGGACGCGGCCGTCCATTCAGGATGTGATGGCCACGATCGAGGCTATCAAGCACGTCGCCCTGCCCGGTTTCGAAACGTCGGTGGTCCAGGCGATGGCTCGCGAGATGCACTACCACGCCGCCGAGTACCTGAGCGGCCTCTGACCGGCCGACCTGGAGGCTCAACCGTGAACTCGGTGCTCAATGCCGTCACCGGACACGCCGCGATCGTGCTGGCTGTGGTGGCGATCCTCGAGGGGGTGCTCGCCGCGTGGCTCTTCCGCCGCAACGACGAGATGCGGATGCAGCTGCGCCGAGCCCGCGATGCCGCCGACGAGGCGGCGCGAACCGCAGCGCTCGCCGCGCCAGGTGGCATCGACCCGGAGATCGTGATCCAGCTCATTCGCTCCGGTCAGTCTCCGACGCTCGACGTGGTCCACACCCTCATGGAGCAGCGAGAGGGTGCCGATGCTGCCGCCGACCCCGGGGGGGTCTAGGTGTCGATCTCGCGGTAGGCGAGCGCGGCAAGCTGCCAGGTGAGCTGGGCAGCCTCCTCCCGCAGCCGGTACAGCGCGTCCTCGGTCATCCGGAGCATCTGAACGCTCTGCCGGATGGACCAGCCGGAGCGTTCCGGCGCCGCCCCTGCGCCGATCCGGCGCGGACGGCTGATGGACCTGGGAGCATGCAGGGCCCATCCGGTGGGTGGCCCCCCGCGCGAGCTGGGCATGGTCGCGACCTGGAACTCGTCCGGCGGCTGGGGCGGCGCGACCGGTCCGGCAGCCGGCCACTCGACCGGCTGGTGCGTGGCGGGGCGCCCTGCCGGCCCCGGAGAGGGGACGGAGACCCCGGAGAGGTCGAGCGTATCGACCGACCAGACCATCTCGCCGCTCGCCAGCGCGGCCAGAGCGGTGGCCAGGTCCTCGCCCGTGTCGAAGGCGCTCCCCTCGCCGAACCAATCCTCTCCGAGGAGCTCGTCGGCGGCCGGCGCAGGGAATTCGAAAGGCGGCCGCGTCACAGCACCCGCCTCTCCTCGCAGGCTGGGCCGCCTGGGCTCATTCAGTATTCCCGTGAACGGTGCTGAGGAGCACATGGTAGACGGGACCGGCCCGGCGGCTAGGAAAAGATCGTGTATCGAATGTGTTGCCTTGCCCCACCATCGGTGGGGACGGGCGAGAATCGCCCTTGGCAGCCCTTCAGCCGGATGGCCGCCCGTGGTGCCCAAGAGGAGTCCCATCTGTGAGCGTCGCCGCCAACTCCCGCCTCGACAACCGCTACATGGAGGCCCTGGGGCCGATTCGGCCGCTGGTCGAGGACGACAGCCTGACCGAGATCATGGTCAATGGTCCGGAGATGGTGTACGTCGAGCGCAAGGGCAAGATCCTGCTCACCGACATCCGCTTCGACGACGAGGCCCACCTCATGCGGGTCATCGACACCATCGTCTCGTCGGTCGGCCGGCGGGTCGACGCGCGGACACCCCTCTGCGATGCCCGGCTCCTGGACGGATCGCGCGTCAACGCCGCCATCCCGCCCGTGGCCCTCGACGGCCCCCTGCTGACCATCCGGAAGTTCTCGAAGGACCCCTATCAGGTTTCCGACCTGATCGGTTTCGGGACCATCACCCAGGAGGGCGCCTCGTTCATCCAGGCGTGCGTCCTGGCCCGGGCCAACATCATCGTCTCCGGCGGCACCGGCACCGGGAAGACGACCCTCCTCAACGTCTGCTCCGGGTTCATCCCGATCGACGAGCGGATCATCACCATCGAGGACGCCGCCGAGCTCCAACTCCACCAGGAGCACGTGTGCCGGCTTGAGTCGCGCCCGCCGGACGTCAACGGCGAAGGCCGCGTCAACATCCGCGATCTGGTCGTCAACTCCCTGCGGATGCGCCCCGACCGCATCATCGTCGGCGAGTGCCGCTCCGGTGAGGCCCTCGACATGCTCCAGGCCATGAACACCGGCCACGATGGGTCGATGACGACCATCCACGCCAACTCTCCCCGTGAGACCCTCTCGCGGCTCGAGACCCTGGTCCTCATGGCCGGCATGGACCTGCCCCTGAAGGCCATCCGCCAGCAGGTTGCCAGCGCCATCAACCTGATCATCCAGCTGGCGCGCCTCAAGGACGGCTCGCGCAAGATCACCTCGGTCACCGAGGTCGTGGGGATGGAAGGCGACACCATCACCATGCAGGAGATCTTCAAATTCGAGTCCAGGGGCGCCGATCCGGCGACCGGGAAGATCGTGGGCGACTTCAGCTCCACGGGCATCCGCCCGAAGATCATCGACCGCCTCTTCGACATGGGCGTTCCGCTGCCGCCGCGTCTGGCCCAGCTCTTCCCCGATCGACGCCAGCTTCAGCAGGAAGCGCTGATGGCGGCGGCGGGCAGGAAGATGGGCAACGGCGCTGCACAGCCGGCGCAGCCGCCTCCGGGCTTCGGTGGTCCTCCCGGCCTGGGACTGCCGCCGAGCATGCCGCCCGGGATGGGGATACCGCCGGTCGGTCCCGGAGGACCGCGCGGCCGCTGAGCGGCGCTCTTCCAACGGGGCTGAGCGCGGAGTGGAGGTCTCCCCCACCCGGACGCCCGCAGCCGGATCCGGCGCCTCAGACCCCCAGGATCTCGAGAATGCGGCGCTCGTCGATCGGCGGGACCATCGGCCGAGCGATCAAGAACCCCTGACCCTCGGTCACGCCGATCTCCTTCAGGGTGCGCAGCTCCGCGTTCGTCTCGATGCCCTCGGCGACGATCGTCGTCGCCGTCTCGCGGGCAAACGCCACCAGGGCGCAGGAGAGAGCGCGGCGTGGCCGGTCCACGTCGATCCCCCGGGTCAGAGAGATGTCGAGCTTGATGATGTCCGGGACCAGCAGCAGGATGTGGCGAAGGCTGGCGAAGCCCGCTCCCGCGTCATCGACGGCCACCCGGACGCCCGCCTGACGGAGCGGTTGGAGCGCCCGGTTCAGCGCATCGTAGTCGCCGACCGGGGAGTGCTCGGTCATCTCGATGACGATGCGCTCGAGGGGCACGGCCCCGAGCAGCCGGGCGACGTCCCGCCGGAGCAGGGTGGACGGTGAGAGGTTGAGGGAGAGGTAGGAGTCCGTGGGCAGCGCTGGGAGCCCGGCCAGGGCGACGGCCAGCGCCGATGCCTCCAGGTCCTCGCGGAGGCCCACGTCGGACGCCTCCTCGAACCACTGCAGCGGCATCCCCGTGTCGAAGCGGGAGAGCGCCTCCACACCCGTGACCCTGCCCCTGGCCAGGTCGACGATCGGCTGATAGACGGGATGGATGCCCCCGTGCTCGATCACCCCCTGGACCCGGGAGAGGATCCGGGTCCGCTTGGCCTCGGCCTCCTCCTTTCCCGCCAGCTGCTCGCTCAGCTCGCGAACGACCGTGCTGGCCACCTCCGGCGAGAAGGCGGATTCACCGCGAAGGACGCGCTGGATGGTCTGAGTGACCTCGTCCGGCATCGAACCCTTGACCAGGTATGCGGTTGCGCCGGCACTCAGCATCTCCAGGATGCTCGCCCGGTCGCCGTAGGCGGAGAGCGCGACGATCCGGGTCAGCGGGCTCTCCGCGAGGATACCGCGGGCCGCGTGGGGCCCACCACCCCCCGGCATCTTGACGTCGAGGATGGCCACGTCGGGACGCTCGCGGGCGGCCACCTCGACGGCCTGGATGGCGTCCTCCGCCACCCCGACAACTTCGAGGCCGTCCTCGCACTCGAGCAGCTCTCGGAGCGCCTCCCGGATATTGGCATCGTCGTCCGCGATCAGAATCCGGGCGAGGACTGGGAAGGTCACGGCACGAACCCGAGGTCGGACCGCGCCCCGACGAGAAGCGGTACCCAGGCGGCCACCACGGTGCCGCGGAGGGCGCCCGCCTCGACCCGCAGCCAGCCTCCGGCGACTTCGGTCCGCTCGCGCATGCTGGGCAGGCCGAGGTGGCCGGGTGGGCTCGCGGCTGCGGCTCCGAACCCGGCGCCGTCGTCGGTGATCTGCATCAGACAGCCATTGTCCCGCTCCTCCACGGAGACGCTGACATGGCTCGCCGAGGCGTGCTTGACCACGTTGGCGATGGCCTCCTGGGCGACCCGATAGAGCGTCACTCTCGCCGCGGTCGTGAGCGCTACCGGCTCCGAACCGGCGAGGCTGAACTCGATGCCCTCATCCTGCTGCACCTGAGTCAGACGGTCACGGATCGTGCCGAGCAGGTCACCGTGGTCAAGCCCGGTGGGGCGCAGGTTGAACATCAGACCCCGAAGACGCGAGATCGCAGTCCCCACCATCTGCTCCACCGCACCGAGGGTGCTCCGTGCCGCCTCGTCGTTGACCCGCCGCCGGAGTGTGTGCAACCGGAGCCCGACGGCGGCGAGGATCTGCAGGGAGTCGTCGTGGATGTCGGCGGCGATCCTCCGGCGCTCGTCCTCATGCGCCTCGACAAGGAGGCGCATCAGCCGGAGGCGCTCCCCACTCACGCGATTCAGCTCCTCCAGGCTGCGTGCGAAATCTGCGGCGCTCCGCCGCTGCGCACAGTAGATGCCGAGGTAGTTGCCAAGTCCCGTGAGGTGGGCGGCCTGGGCGTCATCGAAGCCGGCGAAGTCCGGCGCGCCGATCTCGATGGCGCCGAGAGCGTGTTCGCCGTTCAACACCGGAACGGCCAGGGACTCCCCCACCGGGCGGGCGGGGCTCGCCTCCGAGAAGGACAATCCCCGGCTGCTGATGGCCCGCGTCACCAGGGCGGATGGGACAGCCTGCGTTGAGGGCTCTGTGGTTGGGTCGTAGCCTGCACGACTCCAGACCGCGCGCAGCCGCACCACCCCCCGGGCGTCAGCCTCCCAGAGCCTGACGTCGGTGCCGTTGACGCTCAGCCCGATCTGCTCCAGCGCTCCGAGGAGCGCGGCGTGCTCGTCGGGCGAACCGAGGGCGCGGAGGAACCCCAGCTGACAGTTCTTCAGGAACTCCGTCCGCCAGCGCTCGGTGACGTCAGTGAAGGAGACGAGGGCTCCGGCGAGGTCGTCCTGGCGGCGCGCCGCTCTGACCTCGAAATGCAACGGCTGGCCGTCGCGCCGGCGCAGCTTCACCGGAACGATCTGCCGGCCCGGAGTGTGTTCTTCGGATGCCGCGGCGATCATCCGGGTGAGCCGCGTCCCGCGGTCGTCGCCTCCCACGAGTTCGGTCAGACGCTGACCGCGTGCCTCCGCCTCCGTCCATCCAAGCAGCCTCTCCGCGGCCGCATTCCAGGCGGCCACGCAGCCGGCGGAGTCGATCGTGATGGTGGCGGCACGAGCCTGTTGGAAGGCTGCCTGCAGCATCTGGTCGTTATCCGGGGCGGCGGCCTCGGCGCGCATCAGCTTCCGGCTGAGCGCCTCCCTTTCGACCGCGGCACGCACGGCCACGGGAAGGCGTGCCAACCGGTCCGAGGCGAGGCAGTCGGCCGCGCCGCGTTCCACGAGCGCGATCCCGGTCGCCTCGTCCGAGGGAGCGCAAACGNNGGGCCGGTCGTCCTCAACGACGACGGCGTCCCAACGGGTGCCGAGATCCTCCGGCAACGACGCCAGGGTCGGCACCGCGAAGGTCTCGATCCCGGAGGCGGCGCCCGGGCCCCTCAGGGCGCCGGTGATCGCGGACCCATCCGCCGCGCACACGAGCACCCGGACGGGCGGGACCGCACGGCGGCTCCGGGCATGGGGAGAGCGGGCTGCACCCGCCGTCGGAGACGAGGACACTTCGTCCCGAGTGTATGGACGGCGAATCGAGGGTGGAACCCGGCACCCCGACCGAAACCGATCGGTCAGGAGCCCGTCACCCGGTCGGCATATCCTTCACACCCGATCCGGGGACAACGCGTGGGGCCAGAGGTCAGGCGGCGGCGAACATCTCCTCCGGGACCCCCTCGCCCTCGGAGCTCAGACGGTCGAGCGCCTGGGGCAGCACGCCCGTGGGGGCCAGCTCCCCGATCACCCTGCCGGTCTCGGGATCGACCCCCGTCTGCTTGAACCCGAAGATCTCCTGCATCACGACGCCGTCGGGGCCGGTGCCCAGAACCTCGGTGATGCTCACGATCCTCCGGGTGCCGTCACGCAGACGCGACTGCTGGACGATCATGTTCACCGCCGATGCGATCTGCTCACGGATCGCGCGCGACGGCAGCTCCGCACCGGACATCAGCACCATGGTCTCCAGACGGCTCACGGCATCATGCGGGTTGTTGGCGTGGAGCGTGGTGAGCGAGCCGTCGTGCCCGGTGTTCATGGCCTGGAGCATGTCCAGTGCCTCGCCGCCGCGGCACTCACCGACGACGATCCGGTCCGGCCGCATCCGGAGGGCGTTGATGACCAGGTCGCGGATGGTGACCTGGCCTCTGCCCTCGACGTTGGCCGGCCTCGCCTCCAGGGTGACCACGTGCTCCTGCGCGAGCTGGAGCTCGGCGGCGTCCTCGATGGTGACGATCCGCTGATCCTCGGGGATGAAGCTCGAGAGCACGTTCAGCGTCGTGGTCTTGCCCGATCCGGTGCCGCCGGAGACGACGACGTTCAGGCGGCCTCTAACGCAGGCCCGCACGAATTTCGCCATCTCGTCGGTGAGGGTGCCGAAGCGGATCAGGTCGTCGATGGTGAAGGCCTCCTTGGAGAACTTCCGAATCGTCACCGTCGGTCCGCGAAGGGCGAGGGGAGGGATGATGACGTTCACTCGCGAGCCGTCCTTGAGCCGGGCATCGACCATCGGCGACGACTCATCCACGCGCCGGCCGATCGAGGAGACGATGCGGTCGATGACCTGCATGAGTTGCTCGGTGCTCTCGAAGGTGACCGGGCTCCGCAGCAGCTTGCCCTTCTCCTCGACGTAGATCTGGTTGGGTCCGTTGACCATGATCTCGGCGATGTCGGGGTTCGCCAGCAGGTCCTCGAGCGGTCCGAGTCCGAGGACGTCGTGGATGAGCGTCTCGACCACCCGGAGGCGGTCCTGGCGGCTCATGGTCACGCCCTGCTCGGTGATGACCTCGCCGACCAGCTCGGCGATGCGCTGGCGGATGACATCCGCAGGCGCCGAGTCCGTATTGCCGGCAAGCTCCTCGACGAGGCGCTGGTGGACCCGGGTTCGTAGCTGGGCGTACATCGCGCCGACGGCTCCCCGAACCTGCCCGGGACGGGGGATCCCGGTGCGGCTGAGCAGGGAGTTGGGACGGCTGCCATCACCCGTGCCACCCGCCTCACCGGTGCGGTTCAGCAGCGAGGAGGTACGGGCGCCGTCGCCCGAACCGGCGGAGTCACCGGTGCGNNGGCCTGCGCGGGCGCGGGGCGCCCGAATTGCGCCGGCTCCAGCGCCCGCGGTGGGGGAGCGACCGGGGGGGCTGAGTTGGCCGGCGAGGTGCGCACCGACCAGCTCGGCGTCGGTGCGAGCGACTCGGAGGGCGGCGGGGCAAGCGAGGCGAGGGTCGGGACGCNNGACATCCTCTGTCCCAGCCTACCTGTCTATGGTGTCTCGTTCGTGAGGTTTGCTCTGCCTGACGTTCTTGCGCAGGCTACACCCCAATCCATTGCATCGAATCCACAGATTGCAACGATCGTGTCAAGAGGCGGCAGCTTGCATCGCTCCCTGCATCGTCCCCCGCCCCCCTGCCGGCACTCGGCTGCCCTGCAACGTGGTTGCAACGGAGGCGTGACGGGCACGCGTGGCACGCCTCCGGCGCGGTGTGATCCTCCCGTGAGCCAGGGCAGCGCGCGCGTATCCACCCCCCAGGCAGGGTGGGAGGCGCTGTGCCGAACGGCTGCGGCCGTCCGGGTCGACCGCGACGGGGCGTCCGACCCACCTGCTCGGCGGCGACGCCGGGCTCCCGGCCGCGTGCTCCTCGCCGGTGCGATGCTCGGCGCCGCCCTCTTCGCCGGGAGCCATCTCCAAGGACAGCCGGCCGCCGCCGACGCCACCGCGGACTCCGACCTCTTCTCCCTCACCAACCAGGACCGCGCCAGCAACGGCGTGGCGGCGCTGGCGGAAAACTCGACCCTGGCCTCGATCGGCGAGGCCGCCCCCTACAGCGGTTGCGCCGGTGCCGGCACCATCGACGGCAGAGCCCAGGACATGATCAACCGCGACTACTTCGCCCACGCGATCCCCCCCTGCAACCAGTACGTCTTCTCGATGATGAGCGCCTTCGGTGTCAACCACCAGTCGGCTGGGGAGAACGTCGGATGGGTGGACAACGAGGGGTCGGCGGACGCTGCGGCGCAATGGATCAATCAAAGTTTCATGCAGAGCGCCGATCACGAGAAGAACATCCTCGACCCCAGCTACACCGACCTGGGGATCGGCAGTGCCACCAGCCAGTCGTGGACCCCCCCGGGCGCATCGTCTCCCGCCCAGGGCGTGTGGATGTTCGCTGAGGAGTTTGCCCAGCTGCCCTCGGCCGCCACGGCCCCACCTGCCACCGCCCCGCCGGCCACCGCCCCACCAGCGACCGCCCCGCCAGCGACCGCCCCGCCGGCCACCGCCC
>PLAX01000088.1 GCA_003135255.1 Candidatus Dormiibacterota bacterium
GGCTCCAACCGGCCGTACCGGTGCAAGGTGCGCGCCCCCTCCTTCAGCAACCTGAGCGCCCTGCCCCACATGGCTGTGGGTGAGCTGCTCTCCGATCTGGTCGCCATCATCGGCTCGATCGACATTGTCCTGGGGGATGTCGATAGATGAATGTGCTGACCCCGAAGACCCGGGCTGAGATCGAGCGGCAGCGCGATCGCTACCCGCAGGCACGCAGCGCCGTGCTGCCGTCCCTCTGGGCGGTCCAGCACCAGCTCGGCTACCTGAGCCCGGAGGGGATGACGGAGGTGGCCGAGCTGCTCCGGCTCACCCCCAGCGAGGTCGAGGCGGTCGCCAGCTTCTACTCCATGTACTTCGACCGCCCCGGCGGGCGCCACCACGTCCTCGTGTGCATCAACGTCTCCTGCGCGCTGCGCGGCGCCGAGGAGATCGTCTCCCACCTGGAGAACCGGCTCGGCTGCCCGTCGGGCGGGACCACCGAGGACGGCGCCTTCACCTGGGAGCAGACGGTCGAATGCCTGGGCGCCTGCGGCGGCGCGCCCGCCATGCAGGTTGACCACCACTTCCAGGAGAACCTCACCCCGGAGCGGGTCGACGCCATCCTCGACGAGGTGCGCGCCGCGTCGGCATCCGAAACGCACGGGCCGTCTCTCTGGCACCGCCTCGCCGCCAGGCTTGGGAAGGCGGGGCGCTGATGGCCGAGCACCGGCTCCTGACCAAGGACTTCGGGACCGACGGTCTCCAGACCCTCGACGTCTACGAGCGCTGCGGCGGCTACGAGGGACTGCGCAAGGCGCTGCGCACCCTGACCCCCGACGAGGTGGTCAGCGAGGTCAAGACCAGTGGCATCCGGGGCCGAGGCGGCGCCGGCTTCCCCACCGGGATGAAGTGGTCGTTCCTCCCCAAGGACGTCCATCCCCGCTACCTGTGCGTCAACGCCGACGAGTCGGAGCCGGGTTGCTTCAAGGACCGGGCCCTCATCGACGAGAACCCGCACCAGCTCATCGAGGGGACGCTGATCGCGGCCTACGCGATCCACGCGCCGATCGCCTTCATCTACATCCGTGGCGAGTACCACGACCAGCGCCTGCTGCTGGAGCGCTGCGTCGAGGAGGCCCGCGCCGCCGGCTACATCGGCCGGGGCATCCTCGGCTCCGACTTCAGCTGCGACATCATCGTCCATGGCGGCGCCGGGGCCTACATCTGCGGCGAGGAGACGGCGCTCATCGACTCGCTGGAGGGCTTGCGTGGCCAGCCCCGGCTCAAGCCGCCCTTCCCGGCCGTCAAGGGCCTCTACGGCCAGCCGACCGTCGTCAACAACGTGGAGACCCTCTCCAACCTGCCCCACATCGTCCTCCGCGGGGGCGCCTGGTTCGCCTCGGTGGGCACCGAGAAGAGCACCGGGACCCGGCTCTTCTGCTGCAGCGGCCACATCAACCGCCCCGGCACCTACGAGATGGCCCTGGGCACCCCGATCCGCGAGCTCCTGGAGGAGGAGTGCCGCGGGGTCTGGAGAGGGCGCTCCCTCAAGGCCTTCCAGCCCGGCGGCGGCTCGATGCAGGTGCTCCTCCCCGAGCATCTCGACCTCCCTCTCGACATGGACGTCGTGGCCAAGGCAGGCTCGGCGCTCGGTGCTGGGGCCATGGTCTTCATGGACGAGACCACCTGCATGGTGGACGTTTCGATGCGCCTCGTCGACTTCTACCAGCACGAATCGTGCGGCAAATGCGCCCCCTGCCGGGAGGGCACCTACTTCGAGTCCGACCTGATGCACCGTCTGGAGGCGGGAGTGCTGACCCCGGCCGAGCTGTCGACCCTCACCGACATCTGCGACAACATGAACGGCAAGTGCTTCTGCCCACTGGGCGACACCGCCACCTGGTTCGTGATGTCCGCGTACCAGGCGTTCCGCGGCGAGTTCGAGGAGCACTGCGGGGCGGGCGGATGTCCCGTCAAGCAGCGCAACGCCGAGCTGGTGACGGCCTAGATGGCTGACGACGCGACCCAGAGCGCGGCGCCCGACGACGGCCGGGTGGCCGTCACCATCGACGACCGGGCGCTGCGCGTGCCGCGCGGCACGCTGGTGCTCGACGCCGCCACCGAGGCCGGCATCCACATCCCCATCTACTGCGCCCACCCCAAGATGGACCCGGTCGCGGTCTGCCGGATGTGCCTGGTCGAGATCGAGAAGTCGCCCAAGCTCCAGCCCGCCTGCGCCACCGTGGTCGCCGACGGGATGGTGGTGAAGACCCAGACGGCGCCGGTGGTCAAGGAGCGGGAGGGCGTCCTCGAGTTCCTGCTCCTCAACCATCCGCTCGACTGCCCGGTCTGCGACCGCGGCGGCGAGTGCGACCTGCAGGACTTCACGGTCCGTTACGGCCCGTCGACGTCTCGCTTCCCGATCACCGACAAGGTCCACTTCAACAAGGCGCTGCCGCTCTCCGACCGGATCGAGCTGGACCAGGAGCGCTGCATCCTCTGCTGGCGCTGCACCCGCTTCTATGAGGAGATCACCGGCGAGAAGGAGCTGGTCCTGCAGCAGCGGGGCGTCCACACCATAGTCGCCACCTTCAACGGGCAGCCGCTCCAGTCCGAGTTCCAGGGCAATCTCCCCGAGGTCTGCCCGGTGGGGGCTCTGACGCACGTGAAGTACCGCTTCACCGCCCGGCCGTGGGACCTGCAGAGGACCAAGTCGGTCTGCCCCGGCTGCTCGTACGGGTGCAACATCAACGTCGACTCCCGGGATTTCGAGGTCAGGCGCTTCGCCTCTCGGGACAACCCACTCGTCGACGACATGTGGCTCTGCGACGAGGGGAGGTACTCCTTCCCGCGGTGGAACTCCACCGATCGGATCCGCCGGCCGCTCATCAGGGGCAGCAGGGAGGAGCCGGCCGGCACCCCGGCGACGCCCGAGGCCGCCGTGGCCGCGGCGGCCGCCCAGCTACGCGACGTCAAGGAGAGGCTCGGTGCCGGCGCCATCGGGGTGATCGGCTCCCCGGAGAGCACTGACGAGGAGCTGTGGCTGCTTCAGCGCCTGGCCCGTGAGGTGCTGGGCACCCCCCACATCGACCACCAGCTGGAGAGCTTCCCCGGCCTCGATGCGGCCGAGCACAGCCTGGGCATCGCCGAGATCGAGAAGTGCAGGGCGGTGGTCGTGCTCGGGCCGGAGCCGGAGCGCTTCGCCCCGGTGCTGACACTGCGCCTCTTCAAGGCGCAGACCAAGAAGGGCGTCGCCGTCCATCGCCTGGCCGGGGGGGCGCGGCGGGCCGCGGCGGTGAAGGCCGCCGGTGGTGAGGGTCTGGTCGGAGTGATCGCCGATGAGGGCGGGCGAGCCACCGCAGCCGCGGTCGCCCGGGCGCTCGCCGCCACCGGTGCGACCGTCAAGCGGTTGACCATCACTCGCGGGGTCAACGGGCGGGGGGCAAAGGACCTCGGCCTCCTCCCCGGGCTTCTGCCCGGCTATCGACCCGCCAGACCGGCCGGGCGGAGCGGTCGCGAGATCCTGGTCGGTGCGTCCGAGGGCAGCATCGCGGCCCTGGTCCTGGTCAACGCCGCCGCCCTCGCCGCCACCGGGGAGGACGCCGAGCTGCTCCGCCGGGCGGTCGCACGGGCCGAGGTGGTGGTGGCGCTGGAGAGCGTGCCGAGCCCGGTCAGCGAGAATGCCACCGTGCTCATCCCCGGCCACACCCTCATGGAGAAGCTGGGCACCGTCACCAACTGCGAGGGCAGGGTGCAGCGTATCCGCCCCGCCCTGCCGCCGGCCACGGCCACACCGGCCGAGACCAGGGTGCTCAGCATGCTGGCCGCGGCGCTGGGCGCCGAGGGCTGGCCGGTCGACCCGGCCCGGGTCCAGCGCGAGATCGCCACCGCGCTCCCCGCCTACGCTACCGCCGGCAACGGCGGCCGCGCCCTCTTTGGCGAGGTCACGGCGTGATCGCCTCCGCCTGGTGGGAGTACTACATCGGCCCTGACTGGTGGTGGGTCATCCTGGTCAAGGCCGTCATAGTCATCGTCTTCCTGATCACCGCCGGTGCCTACCTCACCCTGGCCGAGCGCAAGGTGGCGGCGCGCATCCAGCTGCGCATCGGGCCCAACCGGGTGGGCCCTCTCGGCCTCATGCAGCCCCTCGCCGACGCGGTCAAGCTGCTCTTCAAGGAGGACACCGCGCCCTCGGCCCGGGACAAGCTGCTCTACGTGGTCGCACCCGCCCTGGCCGGGGCGGCGGCCATGTTCGCCTTCGCGGCCATCCCGATCAGCGCGGTGAACTGCGTGGGCGGCCCGTCAATCGGCCAGGCGGCGCTCACGTGCCCGTCGGGATACGCGCTCCATTGGGACATCGCCCAGCTCAACGTCGGCCTTCTCTTCGTCCTCGCGATCACCTCCCTCGGCGTCTACTCCATCTTCCTGGGCGGATGGTCGGCGAACAACAAGTACTCGCTGCTGGGCGGGCTCCGCTCGTCCGCTCAGCTCATCTCCTATGAGATGGCCGTGGCCTTTGCGCTGATCGGCCCGGTGATCCTCGCCGGGTCGCTCAACCTGGAGCAGTTGGTGAGCAACCAGCAGCACCTCTGGTACGTCTTTCTCCAGCCGCTCGCCTTCCTCCTCTACTTCACCGCCGCCCTGGCCGAGACCAACCGAGCCCCCTTTGACCTGCCCGAGGCCGAGCAGGAGCTGGTCGGCGGATACCACACCGAGTACGGGTCGATGCGCTTCGCCTTCTACTTCCTCGGTGAGTACATCAACATGGTCATCGTCGCCTCCATCGCCACCACGCTCTTCCTGGGTGGGTGGCTGTCGCCGCTGCCGACCAGCTGGATCATCGTGGGCTGGATCCCCGGGGTGGTCTGGTACCTGATCAAGGTGGCGGTCCTCCTCTTCGTCATGATGTGGATCCGCTGGACCCTACCCCGGCTGCGCTACGACCGGCTGATGAACCTGGGGTGGAAGGTGCTGCTGCCGCTCGGTCTGATCAACGTCATGATCACCGGCACCATCGTCGCCCTGAGGGCCGGCTGATGTTCCGTGAGATCGCCCAGGGCATGAGCCTGACCCTCCGCACCATGTTCAAGAAGCCGATCACGGTGCAGTGGCCGGAGGAGCAGAAGCCTGCGACGCCGCGCCACCGCGGCCGGCACATCCTCCACCGCTACGACAACGGGCTGGAGAAGTGCATCGGTTGCGAGCTCTGCGCGGCCGCCTGCCCGGTGGGCTGCATCTACGTCGGTTCCGCCGAGAACCCCAAGGACCACCCGATCTCGCCCGGGGAGCGGTACGCCGAGCGCTACGAGATCAACCTGATGCGCTGCATCTTCTGCGGCTACTGCGCCGAGGCCTGCCCCACCGAGGCGATCACCCTCGGGCCGCGCTTCGACCTGGCCGACTACCGCCGCGAGCGGACGGTGGTGACCAAGGCCGAGCTGCTCGAGGCCTGGCCCCACTTCGAACAGGGGCGTGGCCCGTCGGCGCCGCGCGGAGCGGGCTCCGACCAGCGCGGCCGCGAGCTGCAGGACCCGGGGGTCAGCCCGCGGGTGGCATGGGATGCGGCGCAGGCCGCGAAGGGAGACGCCACGCCGGTCCCCGGCGCTCACGGGATCATGAGCCGGCCGCCCAGCGTCGTTGGTCCCGCCGCCCGGAGCGGTGGGGGAAAGGTGGCATCCGCCACGGTCGAGACCCCGCCGGCGGCCGACGCACAGGCGACGGGGGAGGATCCCGCGGCGAGCGAGCCGCCCGCGTCCCTGACCCCGGTCAGGTCGCGGAGGCCCCGCGCGTGAACGTCCTCCTCGCCATCCTGCTGATCCTGGCCGCCATCTCCGCCCTCGGGGTGGTGTTCTCCTCCAAGACCATCTACTCGGCGCTCTCCCTGGTGCTGACGGTCGCACTGCTCGCCGCCGTCTTCCTGGTGCTCAACGCCCAGTTTCTCTTCGTGGTCCAGCTGATCGTCTACGCCGGGGCGGTCATGGTCCTCTTCGTCTTCATCATCGCCCTGCTGGACCCGGCCGCCGAGGACCGGCCACGGATCTTCGACCTCCGTCTCATCCTCGGAGTGCTGGCGGTCGCCGGCCTCTGCACCGCGGTCTTCGTCGCCGCCCGCAACGACGTGACCTACGACACCTCCTGCACCACGCAGGCGGTGACCTGCATGCACGGCTACACCGTGGGGAGCCTCGCCGCCACCGGTGACAACACCGCCGACCCCTTCCACACCTTCGGCTTCCCGGAGAACGCGGTCAACCGCGCCGGCAACGTCCAGACCGTGGCCAACCAGATCTTCCACACCTACGTCCTCCCCTTCGAGATCACCTCGCTGCTCCTGCTGGTCGCCGCGGTCGGTGCCGTCTACCTGACCCGCCGCGTCGCGGTCGGCCCGAGACGCGACCCGCAGGCCGAAGAAAGGTGGCGGGACGACCTGGTGGAGGGCGGGGAGTGATGCTCTCCCAGGCGATGTTCCCTTGGCTGCTGCTCACCGCCGCATTCCTCTTCACCCTGGGAGCCCTGGGAGTGCTGATCCGGCGCAATCCCCTGGTCGTCTTCATGTGCATCGAGCTGATGCTCAACGCGGTCAACCTCGCCCTGGTCGGCTACTCCAGCTACCTCAACAGTGAGGAGGGCCAGGTCTTCGCCTTCATGGTCATCGTGGTGGCCGCCGCCGAGGTGGTGGTCGGCCTCGGCCTGCTGACCCGGGTGTTCAGCATCGGCCGCGAGCTGGACGTCGACGACCTCGACGAGATGAAGCAGTGAACGCCTCGACCGCCGCGCTCCTCGCCGGCCTGGTGCTGCTCTTCCCGCTCGCGGGCAGCGCGCTCTGCGGCCTCATCGGCCCCGTGCTCGGCCGGCGGTTCGTCAACCTGGCCGGCACCCTCTCCATCGGGGCGGCGTTCGTGGTCACCCTGGTCATCTTCGTCCAGGTGCTGGGCGCCGCCTCCGGCCACCAGTCGACGACCGCCACGCTCTGGAACTGGCTGAATCTCGGCCCCGGCAACCTCAACGTCTCGGTCGACATCACCATCGACCAGCTCTCGGTGCTGATGCTGCTGGTCATCACCGGGGTCGGCCTGCTGATCCACGTCTACTCGGTCGGCTACATGGAGCACGACCCGGGGGCGGCGCGGTTCTTCAGCTACATGAACTTCTTCATCTTCTCGATGGCGCTGCTGGTGCTGGCTGCCAACATGGTCATCCTGATCATCGGCTGGGCGGCCGTGGCGCTCTCCAGCTACCTGCTGATCGGCTTCTGGTACGAGCGGGAGAGCGCCGTGCTGGCCGCCCGCAAGGCCTTCATCACCCAGGTGATCGGCGACGTCGCGCTGGTGATCGCCGCCATCCTGATCTTCGTCAACCTGAGTGCGGTTCCCGCGTGTCCGCCCAACGAGAAGTGCGCGGGTCTTCCCCAAGCCCTGCACACGCTGAGCCTGCCCCAGATCTTCGCCCACGCCTCTTCTCTTGGCGTGGGGAGCCCGCTGATCACCCTGATCTGCATCCTGCTCGCGGTCGGAGCCTTCGCCAAGAGCGCCCAATTCCCGCTCCACACCTGGCTCCCCGACGCCATGGAGGGCCCCACCCCGGTGTCTGCGCTGATCCACGCGGCGACCATGGTGACCGCCGGCGTCTACCTGATCGCGCGCTTCCATTCGCTCTTCGACCTGGCCCCCATCGCCTCCGGGATGGTCGCCTGCGTGGGCATGGGCACCGCGGTGATGGCCGGCTTCATCGCCCTCTCCCAGGTCGACATCAAGCGGGTGATCGCCTACTCGACGATGTCCCAGATCGGGCTGATGATCTTCGCGGTGGGGATCGGCGCCTACGCCGCCGGGATGTACCAGTTCCTGCTCCACGCCTTCTTCAAGGCGCTCCTCTTCCTCGCCGCCGGCAACGTGATCCACGCCGTGCACGATGAGCAGGACATCCGCGAGATGGGCGGGCTCGACTCCCGGATGCGGGTGACCGCCTGGTGCTTCCTGGTGGGATCGCTGGCCCTGGCAGGCTTCCTCTTCGCGGGCATGTTCTCCAAGGAGGACCTGCTCGGCTTCGGCATGATCAACGGTCCCGGGAGCCCAGCCCTGTACATCGTCGGGATCGGCGTCAACGTGCTCACCGGCCTCTACGCCTTCCGCCTCTACGGCACCACCTTCCGGGGTGAGCCGCGCTCGGAGGCCGCCCGCAACGCCCACGAGTCCAAGGCGGTGATGCTCTGGCCGGTGGTGATCCTGGCCGGGCTCTCGGCGCTCGCGGGCTGGATCCTGCAGTGGCCGGTCGCCTTCGGGCCGCACCTCATCGACGCCTTCCTCAACCCGGTGTTCACGAGTCCCGGGAGCGGGCCGATCGCCAAGGCGCCGCAGCTCTGGCCGGGGGTGCTCGGCTTCGTGATCGGGCTGACCTGCAGCCTGATCGGCATCGCCATCGCGCTGCGCATCTGGGTGCGTCACGACCTCGACCCGTCGCGTGCGCTGGCGCGGCCGGGGCTCCGGCTGCTGCCCCGGCTCTCCTTCAACAAGCTGTACTTCGACGAGCTCTACGACACCCTGCTGGTCCGCCCCACGCGCGCCCTGGGTCGCGGCCTGCGGCGGGTCGGCGACCCGGTGATGGACAGCTGGATCAAGGGCGTCTCGGACGTCGCCACCGACTTCAGCTCGGTGTTCCGGAGCGTCCAGACCGGTCTGATCCGCGACTACGCCTCCTACATGGTCCTCTTCGTGGTGATCTTCACCATCGGCGTCATGCTCGCGGCGGGGCTGGCGAGGTGAACGGGTTCCCCTGGCTCACCGCCATCCTGCTGCTCCCCGCCGCTGGGGCGCTCATCCTCCAGGTCATCCCGGGGAAGGCTGCCGACCTGATCAAGGGCGTGACCGTGATGGTGGCGGCCGCGGAGGTGGTGCTGGTCGCGATCGTCGTCCACGGGGTGGCGACCACCAGCGCGATCGGTGGCGGGCCGCTGCCCATGCACTATGTCGAGCAGGCCAGCTGGATACCGGCGATCGGCGCCTCGTACCACCTCGGGGTGGACGGGGTGTCGGCCTGGATCCTCGCCCTCAACGCGGGCGTCTTCCTGCTCGGCGCGCTGGTGGTGCCGCGCCGCTCCACCGAGCGGCTCAAGCTCTTCTGCGGCCTGATGCTGCTCGCCGAGGCGGCCACCACCGGCGTGCTGATCAGTCTCGACCTGCTCCTCTTCTACGTCTTCTGGGAGGGGATGCTGATCCCCCTCTACTTCCTGCTCGCCTTCTACGGCAACGAGAACCGGGGCCGGGCCACCCTCAAGTTCGTCATCTACACGGTGGCGGGCAGCCTGCTGATGCTGCTCGCGATCCTCTACCTGCACTTCCAGGCGCTGGCGGGGGGGCACAACACCTTCGACCTCGAGGTCCTGCTCCAGAACCCGCTGCCGGTCCAGACCGGCGTGGCGCTTCCCTTCACCACCATCCCGACGCTCTCCCCGGCCATGTTCGCGTTCCTCGCCTTCGCCCTCGCCTTCGCCATCAAGCTGCCCATGGTCCCCTTCCACACCTGGCTGCCCGACCTCTACGAGTCGGCGCCGGCCCCGGTGCTGGTCTTCTTCGCCGGGGTGGTGAGCAAGATGGGCGCGTATGGCTTCATCCGTTTCGGGATCACCCTCTTCAGCGGTCCCGTCCACCAGCTCCAGCCGCTCCTGGTCGCGCTGGCGATCCTCAGCATCCTCTACGGCGCGATGATGGCCCTGAGCCAGACCGACCTCAAGCGGATCGTCGCCTACGCGAGCATCTCGCACCTCGGATTCATCGCGCTCGGCATCTTCAGCCTCGATCAGAACGGCATCGATGGCGCGGTCATCCAGATCCTCAACCACGGCATCATCATCGCGGGGCTCTTCCTGGTGGTCGGCGTGGTCGAGGCCCGCACCGGGACCCGCGACATCCGCGAGCTGGGCGGACTCCAGAAGCGGATGCCCTGGCTCTACGTCTTCTTCCTGGTGATCACCCTGGGCGCCCTCGGCCTGCCCGGCACCAACGGTTTCGTCGGCGAGGTCACCATCATGCTGGGCGCCTTCCAGTACTTCTGGCTGCTGGCCGTGCTGGCCGGCCTGGGAGTGCTCCTCGCCAGCTGGTACATGCTGCGCATGCACCAGGGGATGATGCACGGGCCGGTCCGGGCGGTCACCGAGAAGGTGCAGGACCTGCGCTTCCGCGAGGGGCTGGTGCTCGCCCCGCTGGCCGTGCTGATCGTCCTTCTCGGGGTGTTCCCGCACCCGGTCGGCACCGTCGCCGCCCAGGCGGTGCCCGGCTACGTGACGCTCGCCGACGCGAGCCAGCACCCGGTCGTGGTGCCGACCGTCGCGCACGTCTCCGCGCTGACCGAGGTCGAGCCATGAGCGGCGCCGCATTCGACCTGAGCTCCCGTCCGGGCCCGGTGGCGGGGTGCGCACCGTGAACGCGCTCGCCGCCCTGCCGCTGGCCACCGCCACCCCGGGATGGCGCGACCTCGTCGGGCTACTTCCCGAGCTGATCGCCGCCGGAGGCTTCCTCGCCCTCATGCTGCTCGACCTGGTGGTGCCGCCTGCACGCCGCACCTGGCTCGCCGTGTTCAGCGGGGCGGTCCTGGTGGGCGCCCTGGCGGTCAGCGTCTGGGGCTGGTATGACGCGGGCTCAGCCGGCCGCAGCGTCTTCTTCGGCGCCTTCGCCTACGACCGGCTCGCCGAGTTCGCCAACTGCGTGATCCTCGTGACAACGCTCCTCACCGTCGTCATCAGCCCGGGTTACCTCAACCGCCGGAGGCTCCACCACGGCGAGTACTACTCACTGCTGATGGCGGCCACGGTGGGGATGATGCTGCTGGCCGGCGCCACCAGCCTCATGGTCATCTTCCTCGCCATCGAGCTGCTCTCGATCTCGCTCTACATCCTGAGCGGATTCTCCCGCCAGGAGGAGCGCTCCCAGGAGGCGGCGGTCAAGTACCTGCTGCTCGGCTCCTTCGCCTCCGCCTTCCTCCTCTTCGGGATGGCGCTGGTGTACGGCGAGACCGGGCACACCCAGCTCGCGCAGATCGCCGAGGCGATGAGCCGCTCGCTGCCGGTCGACCCGCTGCTGGTCGGCGGGATCATCCTCATGTTCGTCGGCCTCGCCTTCAAGGTCAGCGCGGCGCCCTTCCACGCCTGGACGCCCGACGTCTACCAAGGAGCGCCGACCTCGGTGACCACCTTCATGAGCGTCGCCACCAAGGTGGCGGCGTTCATCGTCATCATCCGCCTCTTCGACGACGCCTTCGCCTCCTACTACAGCCGCTGGAGCGCGGTGGTGATCGCGGTCGCCATCCTCTCCATGGTCGTCGGCAACCTCGCCGCCCTGACGCAGAACAGCATCAAGCGGATGCTCGCCTACTCGGGCATCGCCCAGGCCGGCTACATCCTGATCGGCGTGGCGGTCGGCGTCGGCATCCCGCTCGGTGTCCAGGGCGCCCTCTACTACCTCGCCGCCTACGCGTTCACCAACCTCGGCGCCTTCGCGGTGGTCACGGTGATGAGCGGCCAGGGCGAGGACCTCGACAGCTACGACCACCTGCGCGGCCTGTGGCGCCGGCGGCCGTACGTGGCCGCGGCGCTGGCATTCTTCCTCCTCTCGCTGGCGGGCTTTCCGTTCACCGCCGGTTTCTTCGGCAAGTTCCTGGTCTTCGCGGCCGCCATCCAGGCGCACAACGTCGCGCTCGCGCTCTGGGGGATCGGCACCAGCGCCGTCTCGGTCTTCTACTACCTGCGGGTGACGCTGATCATGTTCCAGCGTCCCAAGGAGGACGCGCCCGCGTACGAGTGGCCGCGGACCGGCCTGGCGGGAAGCGCGGTGCTGCTGGTGACCGCCGCCGGCACGCTGGTGCTCGGCGTCTTCGTGGTCCTGGTGCTCACCGTCGCCACCATGGCCCAGGCGGGGACGCTCCCGGGGACGTAGCTCACCGGGGAGGAGGGGCCGAGCTGGAGACCCGTGTCCTGCTCAGCTTCAGCGCCCGCCGCCCTCCGCTCCGACCTCCGCGCCCGGCACGCTCTTTGCCTCCGCCGCCGGCTCGTTGGTGCGGTGCCCCAGCAGGCTCTCATCAGGGAACTCCGTGACCTCGACCTCGGCGATGGCTGGCGGCTTCGCGCCGGCGATGGCTGGCGGCTCAGCACCGGCGTCGGCCGGCGCCCTGTCGCCATCGGACCTGAGCGGCAGCTCGACCCAGAAGGTGGAGCCCTTGCCGACCCGGCTCGCCACCCCGATCCGGCCGCCCATCGCCTCCGTCAGTGACTTGGAGAGGGCGAGCCCCAGCCCGGTGCCCTCCACACCCGAGGTGGCTGCCGAGAGGCGCTCGAAGGGCGCGAAGAGCCGCTCCATCTCCTC
>PLAX01000017.1:0-1861 GCA_003135255.1 Candidatus Dormiibacterota bacterium
CCCTGCCTTCCCACCGCGACCTCCCTCAGCACCCCTCGGTGGGACCTTCCCCCTAACGGCCTCAATTCATCCCCATGCCCCCACCCGGGACCTCTTCAATAACGCGGGACCCTCTTCATAACGGTTCCGGGACCATCCCCATAACCCCAGTGGGACCCATCGGCTAACGCTCGTGGGACCCCACGTGCAACACATCTGGGACCAGGGCCCTAACGCACCCGTATACACCAGGCCCGGCCGTAGGTCTCTTTCTAGGTCTTTCTTTAGAGATCTCTCTAGTCAGTGCTCTCGACCACTAGAAACCTGCAATCTGCCCTACCACGCCACTCCCCTTGACAGAACACCACAGGTTGTGGGACTTTCCCCATAACGCCACCGTATGTTGAGGACGCTCCCGTTGCATCACGCGCCTGAGCAGACATCTTCGGCCGCTCCACCCAAACCTCAGCTCACGAGTACGAAGCTCAAGGATGAGATTCTTGCGTTCGCCGCAGAATGGGAGCTCCGCAACGCGCCGTCCCCGGTGAATCCCGAGGCCGTACCTTCTCCGCCCGCCACAACTCTCTCCGCGCCCCAGCGTGCTCTTCACCAAGGTGTGGCCGACTTCTTAAGCGCACGACACGCCATCACGTTCAACGGACCAGATGACGATGAGAGCGGCGACGTTGACGACACCGAGGAGCTTGAGACCGTACACGACCTCATGGGGCAGGTTCGACCTACTACCAAGGTGCGACTGCGTACGGAGGACATGACCAACCTCTCCGTCCTGCTCGCCTGGTGGGTGTTCCAGCAACACTGGAAGGATCCCGAGATTCACTTCACCTACCGGCGGCTAGCTGAGGCCAAAGGTGTCGCCTACAAGGGAGACTTCGCTAAACGTGCGCGCCGATCCTTGGTTCGGTTGGCGGCCTGGGGTGCTGAGATGACCGAGAAGGACCCCAACACCGCCACGGAGCGGTGGGAGACGATCGGCTTCCTTCACTATGTCCGGGGGCACGATGACCCACATGACCGCGAGCAGGGTGCAATCGTCGCGTCGCTCCATCGTGCCCTCCACGACCGGATGCTCGACCGCCGGTTCTCGCTATTCCCACTTCGGGTCTACATGCAGCTACGCGCAGACCTCGCCAAGGAGCTCTACAGATTCTTGGAGACGCAGCGCGGCTTCGGTCCCGATGGTGACTACGCACTCACCATTACTCCTGACGTCCTCCGAACGATCGGGTGCCGCCAGGTTGACCAGCGCCAGACGCGCTTCCGGCTCCGGAAGGCTTGCGAGGAGATCATGGCGGCAGATCCCCGCTACATCTCTATGACGATCGACAAGAGCGCCCGGTGCCGCAAGTCCCGCCCCATGGGCGAAGAGGAAGCTGCATATGTCCTTACGGTGAAGCGTCGCCGTGGGGTCCGGGGCGGCGCTGTCCGTCCATGTCTCCCTACCCCAGGGGGGGCGGGTGCGGCGCTATCAGCCGCCTCGTAAGACCCACGGCGGACNNCTGAGCGGGAGCCCCGTCCAGGGAGCCCACTTCGGCGACCGGGACGAGCAGACCAAGCTTCTCGTGTCCCGGATGACGTCGGGGCGCAACGTGCTTGTCATCTCGCCGCGGCGGTTTGGGAAGACGTCGCTGCTCCTGACGGCGGCGACGCGCGCCCGCAGGACCAAGGGGGCGCGGGTGGGAATGGCCAACCTCTTCTACTGCACTGACCGTCGCGAGGTGGCCGAGGAGGTCACGCGGGCCGTGCTGAACGGGGCGCTGGGGTGGGGCGGGGCGACTATCGGCCGGCTGCGGGAGCTAGTGCGGGCCCTTCCTGGCATCACCCCGAGGGTGGAGGCCGGCGGCGTCTCGTACAGCCTGGC
>PLAX01000017.1:1963-4498 GCA_003135255.1 Candidatus Dormiibacterota bacterium
TTCCTGCGGAGCCGGTTCGAGGCGTGCGGCAAGCAGCTGACGTCGGGTGCCGCGAGTCTCATCTACGAGCTGATGGGCGGCATCCCGCACTTCGTACAGCTGCTTGCCGGGGCGACATTCGACGTGGTCGAGGCCGTGGCGGACGAAGCGACCGTCCGGGAGGCCTTGGTGGTCGTGCTGAGCAGGCAGCGGGCGCTATTGGCCCAGGGCTATGAGGACATGTCGCCGACGCAGCGGAAGGTGGTGCGCGCCCTCGCGGGGGTACCCGACTCGGAGATCCAAGGGGTGGACTTCGGTCGCCGGGCCGGCCTCGCGGCGTCCTCGATCCAGGCGGCGGTAAAGGGCCGGCGCGGTCTGGAGGAGCGGGAGGTCGTGGCTTTTCAGAGGGGACAATGGCGGCTCGCCGATCCGCTCTTCGAGCGCTTTCTCCTCTACGGCCTCGGCCTNNGGCGTCGTCGTCGAGGCCGAGGTCCTCGACCCGCACGCCGAACTCGCGGGCGATGCGCGGCCACCATTTGCGCCAGGGCCGCTGCCTTCCCCCTTCCCAGGCCCGGAGCGTGTCCACGGTCACCCCCAGGCGGCGGGCCACCTCCACCTGACTGAAGGCGCCGGGATACCTGGCCTTCGCGAGCAGCCGGAGCTCCCGGATGCGGTTCCGGTCCCGCCGCCGTGCTGTCGGGTGTGGCTCGTTCACGTCGTCCATNNGGCATGACGAACCAAACTCCAGCAACTCGGTGGGGAGCCGGCCGACAGGGTCACGCGGAGCGAACGCGCCACGCTCTACGTGTGAAACAATCGGCAAGGAAGGGATCGCGTGCCTTGGGGAGGGCCGCGGCTTCGCTCTCTGGTTGGAAAGGGGAGGGCCCTACCCTGAGCGATGCTGAGCTGCAGCGACGGCCACTACCCGCACGCGGGCATATCTCGCGCCGCGTGTTCTTGGACCGATCGTGGCGCGCCGACCATGTGCCAGGCATCCGAAAGCTCTTGGTGTCCTCCTTGGCAGTGGCGAGCTTGGTCGTGGTCGCGGGTTGCGGCTCGACCTCGCGAGCCACCCCGAAACCGACGCGCGTGCCCGGCGACACTGCGTCTCCTACGGCCACGCCCGCCGAGATAGCCACACCCACGCCGTCGGCGGAGCCCACGGACGCGGCGATCCTCAACGCCTACGAGCAGGCGAGCGCCGCGTGGGATGCGGCGGCCTCCATCCCCGAGGTGGACTATCCGGGCATCACCCAGTGGATGACGGGCTACAGTCTCGCCACCGCACAAGCGGACCTCAGCGAGTTGGTGGGAGACGGGTGGGTTCTGGTGGGATCGTACGAGCCCCATGCCGTCGTCGCGAGCGTGAATGGCACCACCGCCACGGTCCAGGATTGCGGCTGGGATACCCGCTACTACGTGTACAAGGCGACCGGAAAGCCCGTGACGCCCCAGCCGTGGGGGGGCACCACGCAGCCGGGGTGGGATTCGATCACCGGCCTCATGGTCCTGCAGTCCGGGACCTGGCGCGTCACCAACCTCGGAACGGAGCTCAACACGTCATGCGCACCCACGTCGTCATCTCCCTGATCGCCGCCAGCCTGGGGATGGCGGCCAGCAGCCCGGCGGTCCTGGCTTCAGCCGTATCGCCCGGGGGCGGCTCCGGGAGCCTTTCCTGCCCTCTCTTGAGTACGACATGCAGCGTCTCAGCCGGAAGTCCCGGCACACCGGGGAGTCCTGGCTCGAGCGGGGGCGGCACCACCATCACGTGCACCTGGCAACCGATCACGGCGGCCCAGGCCAGTGGCGAGCTGCTCCCCTTCGTGCCGTACGGCCAGCCCACGCCGGACCAGAGCACCTGGAGCTGGTACATCGTGTCGTGTCCCCAGGACGACGGGTACCAATTCCTGGCGCTGGTCTATCCGTCCCCGGCCGCGGCGCCCACGCCAGGTGAGGTGGGGCAGCTTGCCGTGAGCGAGTTGGACCTCGCTGCGCCCATCGTCTCCATGGCCCCATCCGGAGGCAAGGCCATCGTCAACCTGGAGAGCTGGCTGTGGATCGACCCTGCGCAGTGGCCGCCGACCAGCGCGACCGCTACCGCTGGCGGGATCACGGCCACCGCCACCGCCACCCCACAGTACGTCGTTTGGGACATGGGTGACGGGAACAGTATGAACTGCAACGGCCCCGGCGTCGCGTACAACACCAGCATCCCCGACCAGGACCAGAGCACGACCTGCGGGTACACGTACCAGGAGACCTCGGCCAGCGGTCCGTTCAGGATCACCGCCGCCATCGAGTACGACGTCACCTGGAAGGCGGTGGGGGTGGTAGGAGGCGGTGAGCTGGGCGACATCCCGGGCCTGCCGACCATGATCCCCATCACCGTCGACGAGATCGGGACGGTGACCGTCCCGAACCCGTAGCGATGAGCAACCTCCACCTCGCCACGCCCCCGGAGACCCCCGCGCGGCTGCGGCCCCGCCCACGTCGCATCCGGATACCGCTGGCCATCCTCGGACTGCTCCTGGTGGTGGCCTGCGCGCTGGGGTTCGG
>PLAX01000019.1 GCA_003135255.1 Candidatus Dormiibacterota bacterium
CCACCACCTATCTGCGCAAGCTCGAGGGCGCTGGCGATCCCTTCGGCCCCCAGCTCGCCGAGCTGCTGCTCGGCGCCGGCGAGGGCGGCAACGGCGGCGCCTGATCCCTCTCCGGTGCCGATCCCCGCCGATCGAGCGCGGCGCGGAAGGCCTGGACGATCCGGAGCCGGCCGTCGTCGTCCGAGGACCGTCTCTTCCCGTCGGTTCGTCCAACGCTGCGAGAGGTACAGTGAAGCCACGCCGCGCCGGCGAGCAGCAGAACGAGGATGAGGTACAGCAGCCACTCGGGCGGCGCGGCGCGCGAGTGGCCCAGAGGTGCCGCGGCTCTTCGCCGGCTGGCAGCCTCGGCCCTGCATCAGGGCCGGGGACGTTGTGGCCCTGGCCAGATTATCAGACCACGATAAAGTCGGATCAAGCTGGTAAGGTCAGGCCATGGACCCACGCCTCAACCCCTACACGCCCAACGCTGGCGCCCGGCCCCCTGCCCTAGTCGGCCGTGACCATCAGCTGCTCGGCTTCGAGGTCCTCCTGGAGCGCCTTCGCGGTGGAGGGACGGAGCAGTCGATGATCATCACCGGGTTGCGCGGGGTCGGGAAGACCGTTCTTCTCGGAGCTTTTCGGGAGATTGCCCTCAAGCTGCGATGGGCGGCGGTGGAGGCGGAGATCACCAGGCACGGGGACTTCGGCGAGCGCATCGCACAGCTGACCCGCCGAGCCCTTCTGCAAGTCGCGCCTCGCTCACGGTGGCGGGAGCGTGCTCGACGTGCCGCCGCGTGTCTCCAATCCTTCTCCCTAACCTTCAGCCCTGAAGGTGCCATCAGTCTGGGCGTGGACATCGACGCCGTAGAGGGTCTGGCGGACAGCGGCAGCCTTGTCGAGGATCTCAGCGACCTGTTTGTTGCTCTTGGGGAGGCCGCCCGCGAGCACGAAACGGGAGTTGTCTTCCTGTTCGACGAGGTTCAGTTCTTGGAGGTTCGTGAGTTCGAGGCGCTGATCGCGGCGCTCCACCGCACGGTTCAGCGCAGCCTCCCCATCACGATGGTCGGCGCCGGCCTACCTCAGATCCCCCGGCTCGCCGGCGAAGCGAAGTCCTACGCCGAGCGTCTCTTCACCTTTCCCACCATCGGGCCGCTGCCAGCCCCGGCGGCGGCGGAGGCGTTGACCTCGCCGGCCGCGGCTCTCGGGGTCAGCTTTGCTCCGGAGGCCGCTCAGCGTGTCGTCGACTACACGCAAGGCTACCCGTACTTCCTCCAGGAGTACGGCAAGACCGTGTGGGACCAGGCGGAGGCTTCGCCGATCGACCCCCAACTCGTTACGGCATGCGTTGAGTTGGTCGAGGCCAAGCTGGACGGCAGCTTCTTCCGTGTCCGAGCTGAGCGCACCACCGAGCTCGAGCTCCGCTACCTGCGGGCGATGGCCGAGCTCGGCTCTGAGCCGCAGAGGGCCAGCGACGTGGCACGGGTCTTGAGACGCACCTCAAACCAGCTCGGGCCCACCAGGTCGCGGCTGATCGAGAAAGGCCTCCTGTACACCCCGGGCTTTGGTCTTGCCGCATTCACGGTGCCCCAGTTCGACCGCTACATGATCCGCAACCATTCCCTGCGGCCCGGCATCTCTCGGTAGTAACTGAGCCTCCTGGTCACACTGGTTCCGTAATGGGTGGTTCGGGAACTAGTTTGCACTTCGTCGCGCGTTCGGGAGTCCAGGGCCTGGTAGTACAGTGACGTGAGCAGACGAGAGGGGCCGCCAGCCCCGCAGCTCGGCTCCCTCCGAATCATCGTCGCGCGCTTCTCCCCACCCAGGAGGCCACAGATCTCTTTGCTCGCGACCGCGGCCCCCGCAATCGAGGAATCGGCAGTGGTTTTTTTGTGGGCCACACCCCGCGATCGCAGTTCCTGGACCATGCCCTCTACCTGCACGCCCGCCAGCTCTCCGAGCGCTGCGGACCGGACCCCCAGCGACGAGACCGGGGCGCTGATGGAGTCGCTGGAGAGCGCGCCACGGGTCGTGGAGCGGTAGCGATGGACGAGCCCACCGATACCCGGGTTGAGTGGGTCAGGCTGGTAGCGCTGACCAGTGCGCTCAGCGACCTCGTCCTCAACCTCGTCCATCGCCTTCAGCACGATCTCGACGAGTGTCTCGATGAGGCGACGACCGTGCTGTCGATCCAGGAGGGGATCCGCCTCAGCGAGCTGGAGCGTCTGCTACAGGCAGTGAGCGACTCCGATCAGGACGTGGGTACCTATGTCAAGGGATTGGCGTCGTGGGCAGGTGTGACGACTGAGTTGATCATGCGTGCGCACCTAGCTGGCCACGCTGTGCCACCGGCGTGGCGCACCCCCCCTCCTCCTGAACTGTCTTGGCAGAGAGCTCTCATCGCCAACGCCCGAGTCCAGGCTGCGACATCCGCGGCCGCCACGGTCGCGGCGGACCTCGCTGAGCGCGTGCCCCCACTGCTCGGCGCAACCGAGGAGGAGACCGGACGGCGCTATCTCGAAACCAGAGTCCGGGACCGAGTGAGAGAGCTTGCAGAGTGCGCACAGCGTGCAGGTAAGACGGCAGCACAGCTTGCAGCCCGGACTGTCAAGCTGACCGGCGCGACCGATGAGGAGTGGCGGCGAGCCGTCGACTTCGTCCGGGTGGAGTGGGAGGCGCGCCCCTCATACTGGGGAGACGACCGGCTCCAAGCCGGTAGCTGGAGCTGGTAGGGGAGAGAGGACCTGCTTTGACGACCCTCCACCAGGTCCTCGTCGCCGGCTAGTCGTTCGGCAGGCCGCGGAGGATGGACCCGATGCGTTCGTTGAGCGTGCTGAAGGCCGTCACCATCCGACCCAGGGCTGCGTTGGCTGATCCCGCATCGCCCACTTTACGGGCCGGGATTGCCCCGAGGCCGCAGACCACCACCTCCCGCACGCCGTCGCGTACCTCAGCGTCATCGACCCTCTGGCTTAGAACCTGGACGCGCCGCTCGACCACATTGATCTCTTCCGACAGGCCCTCAGGCAACATGTCCACGGGGTACTCGGCGGGCTCCCCTGCGGCGCGCCAGGCCATCACATCGTGGTGGTGACCGCGGCCGATCAGGCGGATGTAGCTCGACATCGCTTCCTGAAGTTCCGTCAAGGAGTCACGCTGTTGCCGACGATGCTCGTCGGCCAGCCTCTGTCCACGCTCTCGATCAAGAGCTTCCCGCTCGGCCGCCCGATCCGCACGTCGCTCTGTCGCTGCCTGCTGGCGGTCCGCTCGCGCGTCGCGGGATCGGATCGTCTCCACTCCGAGGGTGACCATGGCTCCCAGTACCAGGGTGACAACCGGAACCCACCAGGGCACCCCACCTTGATCACCCGCGGCCGAAGTGGCGGAGGAGGCGGCTGCGAGAACGTGGAGCACGGCTGCAGCGTACCTGTGAGCCTGCTGCCTTCGTCAGGCGCCCGCCTGGGCCGCTGCGCAGGCGGTAGAGCCATCGGTCGCACCCGCTGCCACCGCAGCCCACCTGCCCGCCCGGTGGGGTCGTCAAGGAAGATGCGCTTTTCGCACAAACCGCTATGGCAGCCTTCGCCTGGTCGACCCTACCCTTCGTGGTCCCCATCTCCGGTCGGCGGAGGAGCCCTACGGGATCTTGGCCCAGGTGATGACGGTACTCTGCCCAGGACGCTCGCGGCGAGAGATGACCTGCCAGCCAGCATCTTGCAGGTGCCGGGGTTCCGCGGCGAGCTCATCGTCACCGTCGGCGCGATCCATGATCAGAGAGCCATCGGGGAGCCGCAGGGCGTTGGCGACGTCGTCAGGAGAGACCATGCCCTGGAGCGTAGGCGGGCCCCACGAGCGATCTGGGGATGAAGTGGTTACGGGACGCCGACAGCGGGTCACAACAGACCCCATGGATCGCATAGCCTGAGCCACCCGACTCGGCGGGGGGACGGACCAGCTATTGGCTCTTCCCGCGACCACTCCTGGGCCGCACCCGGTGCTCGGCCAGATGGGGCGAGAGAAAGCCGTGCTGCTTGCGCCGGCCACCACCCCCCGAGGACCGTCTATTCGGTAGTGGGTCAGTTTGAATCCGGCTGGGGTTGACTACTCAACTAGCCGCCGCGATGACCGTGGCCGCCGCGGCCACCGCAGCCGCGGCAATTGCCAAGACATCGAAGAAGACCGCGGCGAACAGTACCCACGCCTTGAGGTTGTTCCAGCGTCGCGCTACCTTGATCGTGAAATACCCGAGGACAGCCTCTTCGCGAGCGGCCTCCACAACATCGGGCGACTGCCATGGTGCTCGCTTGGTCCAGTCATTGAGGGGGTCGAGGCCGGCTTCGTGATAGGGCAGGGGAATCTGGGCGAGCAGAGCGAGCACAGCCGAGACGAGGAAACCCGCCACGGCGGCAACGATGGAATCTCGCTGGCACGAGTTCAGGCTGACCTTGGCAGACTGAACGGCGAAAGTCGCTAAACCGAACAGGAGCGTGGCCAATGCGCCGGACGTGGCGATCACCGAAAAGGCACGCTGCTCTAGGGACGTCTTCCGAAGCCGCTCCTCGGAGAGTTGGTCCTTGACGATTACGGCATAGACGGACCCGGCAACCTCGCTCGGCGCGCGCTTCCCCTCGGCGTCCGTCATCGCTGAGACCCCGAGTGCCGCGGAGGCCGCCTAGCGCTCGTTTGCCTCGCGCTCGCGGCGCTGGCGCTCCTGCTCTTCAAGCTCACGCCGCCGCCGCTCAGCCTCAGCATTTCGCACCGCCTCGTCCGCGCTCTTGCGCTGCTTGAGCACCGATGAGGTCTGGTCCTTGTCGTCGTCCTCGGGGGCCATGGCCGAGAGGATAGAGGACGGTAAGACCAAGCTTCAACCGGAACATGCGTTCCTCCCGAAAGTCGTTCGGTGCTCGCCATGGGCGAACTGACCCACTACCGTCTATTCCCTTCTTTTCGGCCAACGCTGCGAGAGGTACAGTGAAGCCACGCCCGCGCCGCCGAGAGCAGAACGGGGATGAGGTACAGCAGCCACCTCGGGCGGCGCGGTGCGCGAGTGGGCCCAGACGTCCCGCAGATCTCCGCCCGCTGGCAGCCTCGGCCCGGCATCAAGGCTGTGGGCGTCTTTCCATGCACATGGCGGCCTCGGCCGCCACCCGGTGTCGCCCTCCACGTGGGTGGATCAGGCACCTCGCAGGTACGCGCGCGTTGCCTCGAGCTGGTGGCCGAGGTCCACCGGGGACTGGAGCGCACGTTCAACTCGTACCGGGACCTGGTGCAGCTGGTGGACCAGCTGCGCGACACGGCGCTCAGCGACAGCGAAGCGAAGGTGCTCCTGTACGACCTGGCCCTGGACGGTCGGGTGATCGCTCCGGATCAGCTCGGGAAGGTGCACGGCTGGTACTTCACTCCCGAGGAGATGGCGAGCCCCGAGGACCGCGAACGTGGCTTCAGCGATGTGGAGCCGCGCAACGCCTGGGCGGTCGCAAACGCGGTGACCCGGGTGGCGAGGAGCTGGCCGGCTGCCCGACAGCAGGACACCGGCGTTGCCCTCTCCGGCTACCTCGCCCGGTACTTCCGGATCCACGCTCCGGAGAGGCCCGCGTCCAACTGAGTCCGCAGGGCGGCGGGGGAGGGGCGATCGCCTCTCCCCCGTACCCGTCGGTGAGGCTCGCGATGCGGCGATGGTCCCCGCCCGGAGACTACCGGCGCACCACGGCTGAGTTCAGCGCCAGAGCGCCCGCCAGATGCCGGCTCGGGCCGCCGCCCGTCCCATGATCTTGTTCTTGGCGCGCCGGGCGATGCGGTGGGGATTGCCCGATGCCAGCGTCGAGACGTCGTTGGCCATCCGCGCGGCGCGGTAGAAGTTGGAGACCAGCCCGCGGGGCCTCACCCCAGGGCCTCCGCCACGAAGTGCTGGGCGTCCGCGGTCAGCTCCACCAGCTCGGGCTCCTCCGTCTCGATGAGGCGGAGCAAGCGACTCGCCATCTCTGGCTGCTCGGTGCCGATGGCGAGCCCCAGCGACAGCCAGTAGTCGGCGGTCTCCATCAGGAGGGTGTGGACATCCTCAGGGGTCTCGGCGCGGACATCCTCCATGGAGTGGACGAGTGCCGTGGCGTAGCGTCGCCAGGCTGCGTCGAGGCTCTTATTCGGCCCCTGCGTGGGATGCGTCGTCATGGTGTGCCCTCATGCCTTGATCGCGGATGGGTACGCGTCGGCCCAGCTGGTCAGTTCGGCGATGCTCCGCAGCGTTCCTCGGGTCTCCTCGTCGCAGAGAGCGCCAGATACTCCGGCTTCGTACGCGAGTTGGGGAGAGGTGCCAAGCCGACCGAGGAGTGCGTACTCGCGGCTGAGATCGGTGTCGAACATCGCGGGATGCTCGGTAGAGACCGAGCAGCTCACGCCTGCAGCCACGAGCGCGCCCATCGGATGGCGGTCGAGGCTCGCGACCACCCCGGTCCTCAGGTTCGAGGTGGGGCAGACGTCGAGCACGGTCCCGCGGTCGGCGAGCTCGGCGACCAGGCCGGAGTCCTCAACGGCCCGGATCCCGTGGCGGATGCGGTCGGCCCCGAGGGTCTGCAGGGCGTCCCGGACCGACGCCGCGCCCCCGACCTCGCCGGCGTGCGGCACCGAGCCCAGACCGCCGTCCCTGGCGATGGCGAAGGCACGGGCATAGTGGCCTGGCGCGACTTTCCCCTCCAGCCCTCCGACGCCCAGCCCGACCACGCCGCGGTCCCGAAAGGCGACCGCCCGACGAGCCACCTCGCAGGCGTCGTCGGACTCCATGCCCCAGTGGACATCGGGGGTGAGCCGGACGAGGACCCCATGCTCCTCCTCCGCCTGCTGGGCTCCGTCGCAGTATCCGTTGAAGAGAGCGTTCCAACTGACGCCGCTGGCCACGCGCTCGGCCGGAGAGAAGGTCCCCTCCAGGTAGACGGCGCCATGGGAGGCGGCCGCAGCCGCGTAGTCGACCACCACCTGCCGGAAGTCGTCGGCGGTGCGCAGGCAGCTGGTGGTCAGCGCCCAGACCGCGAGGAAGTGTCGGAAGTCCCGGAAGCAGTACAGGTCGGCGAGCCCCTCGACCGTGTCGGCAGGAAGGGGCAGCCCGTTGCGCCGAGCCACGGTTATGAAGGTGTGGGCCTGGATGGTCCCCTCCAGGTGGACGTGCAGCTCGATCTTGGGTACGGGTCGACTCACGCTCGAATCAATCTCCGTCAATAGCGGCGCTCCTTGGCCACATTCCCGGCCATCCCCACGCGCGGGTTGGTGCTCGGTCGGGCAAGGTGTCTCCTTCAGGCGACTCGCAGGCCGCTCGGCGTCGCCAGTCTAGCGGCCGAGCCCGGGGATTGTGGCCGGGGCCCGGCGTGAGATGTCCTCTCGAGGGTGGGCCACCGGCTCCGAGCTCGTCGGCAGGCTGCCACGCCACTCGGCCTTGTTCGGTCCAGGCGGCCTGACGGCTCCGCTTCGCTCCGGCCTGGACCGCGGCTCGCGGCGTGGCGGACGCCCGGCAACGGAGCCGGTGGCGGCTCCCCTCACGGGAGGACCTCCCCATGATCGTCGTCGGACAACCCCTTGCCCCTCCTCGGTTGCGCGGCACCGACTCCCAGATCGCCTGGGCGCTTCGGATTCGAGCCGAGATCCTTCCGGAGATTCACGCCATCCGCGACGGCTCTGCGGGGCGGCTACGGATCGGGACCCTCAGTTCCGAGGAAGCCGAGGGCTACAGCGCGATCGTCGAGGCCGCCGACACGCTGATTGCCGAGGAGAGGGCCGGCTGGTGGATCGAGCGACGCGGCCACAGCACTCACAGCCTGCTTCAGGAGCGGGTCGAGGCCGCTTGCCGGGCGGCATCCGTGGAGACACGGCCGCTGGCTCCCACTCGGGGCGGCGGGAGTGCCCCAGGGGGAGGCGTTCTGAGCCGTTCCGCGTCCTCGCCGCCGACGGAGTTTGACGCGCTTGCCACGCGGAACGGTGGCTCCGCGGTCAGTGCGCCGCGATGAACGGAGTTGGAACGGTAGGCCACATCCAATGGCGCGGTCATCCCGACCGGANNAGGAGACCGCACCATGGAACGGAACACCCCCCGCCTGCTTGATTCCATCGAGCAGGCCTTCGGCGAGTTGGCACTGACCGTTGAGGTGGGCGGCCATCTCCTCCCTGCCCCTGAAGCTCGCCGTGCGCTGCTCGCGAGCTCTTCCCGTGAGGTCCGCGACCGAGCCCTCACGGCGGTCATCGCCCGGGCCCGCGAGAGCGAGGATGGCAAGCTCCTGCTCACCGGCCTGCTGCTCCCCGCGCTGCGCCGGCTGTCAGGCCGGCTNNCGCCGGTGACGGCGGTGGCCAGTAGCGTGGTGTGGGAGGTTCATCGTCGGGTCCGGAGCACCCTGGCGAAGTGGTGTGGGGAACGGGGGCGGCAGCGGTGCCTCGAGGAGGTGGTTGGCGTGCTCGCCTCCCCGATCCTGCGG
>PLAX01000085.1 GCA_003135255.1 Candidatus Dormiibacterota bacterium
ACCGTCCTCGACGACCCCGCGTATTGGGGACTCCTGACGTAGTGGCGCGGCATCCGGCCCAGCCTGGGGGGGACCATCGGCCCTGGCGCACCCCTGACTGCCCGGACATGCTGAGTTGGTGGCTCGTCGCCGAAACGCAGTGACGTGAAGGCCTCCAGTTCACCTCCGCGCCGCCCTGCGGCCGGCACCAGAAGAGAGTCATGAGGGCGACCGCCATGCCTGATGCCCGTGCGCCCGACGCCGCGACCTGCCTGGGCGAGATCATCCGCAACCGCCGCTCGGAGCGCGGTCCCTACGACGCCTCGCAGGCGGTGGAGGCGGCGGATCTCGATGCGATCCTCGAAGCGGGCAGGTGGGCGCCGACCGCCCACAACATGCAGAACTACGAGATCGTCGTGATCGACGACCCGTCCACCCTGGCCGCGGTCGGTCGCCTCCAGCCCGGCGGATCCGGCGACTTCCTCAAGGAGAACTACGCCCAGCTCTCCTTCAGCGAGGAGGAGCTGATCCGCAAGGGCACCGGGCTGCTCGCGACCATGTTCCCGCCCTCGTGGCGCACCCCGGACGCGGAGCCGGACACGAGTGGTGAGCCGGCGACCCTGGAGGCGACCATGCGCTCCTGCCCGGTGGTCCTGATCGTCCTCTACGACCCGCGCCGGCGGGCGCCGGCCTCCGAGGGCGATGTCCTCGGCATCATGAGTCTCGGGTGCCTGATGCAGAACATGTGGCTCATGGCCCAGGCCCGGGGCATCGGGATGCAGATCATGAGCGTCTTCGGCGGGGACGGTGTCGAGGACGGGTTGCGCAGCCTGCTCTCGATCCCGAGCCACCTGCAGATCGCCTTCGCCTGCCGGCTCGGCCACCGGGCGGGCGAGCCACGCCCCCAGCTGCGGGTGCGCCGTCCGGTCGACCGGTTCGTGCACCTGAACGTCTACGCCCACCCGGGCGCCTCCTGAGGTCGATCCGCGGAGAATGGGGCAATGGCGACCCGCTACCTCCGTCCCGGCTGGTTCACGACCAACGTCTTCAACCGGCTGGTTGCGAGGCTGACCCGCATCGGGATCAGCGTCCTCGGCTCGCGGATCCTGGCGGTGCGCGGGCGCAAGACGGGGCTCTGGCGGACCACCCCGGTGAACCTCCTCACCCATGAGGGCTCGCGGTACCTGGTGGCGCCGCGGGGCGTGACCCAGTGGGTGCGCAACGTCCGCGCCGGCTGCGACGTGGAGCTGCGGATCGGACGCCGCCGTGAGCCGGTCACGCTGACCGAGCTGGCGGACGCTGAGAAGCTCACCGTCCTGCGCGCCTACCTTCGGCGCTGGAAGGTGGAGATCGGCGCCTTCTTCCAGGGGGTGGGACCCGACGCGCCGGACGCCGACCTGGCGCGCATCGCCCCCGGCTACCCGGCCTTCCGGGTTCACCCGCGCGGGGATGCCTGACCGCTGAGACGCGGCGGTCCGGGGACGCCCCGCCGCAGGCGGCGTCGCCAACGTGGGTGCCCGCTCGGAGCTGTCAGCCAGCCACCGCCGCAGCGGAAGCGATCGGCCGGAGCGCGTCCCAGGTCCACACGGCGACGAGGCCCGCGGCGACCACCATGCCCAGCACGCAGACGCCCGTCCACCCCCGCCCAGCGTAGAGGGCGCCGGCGGCGGCCGATCCTGCCGCGCCGCCCAGGAAGTTCGCCGTCATGTAGGCGCTGGTGATGCGGCTCCGAGCGTCGCCGCGCAGCCGGTAGATGAGGGTCTGGCTGGTGATGTGGTTGCCTTGCACGCCGATGTCCAGCAGCACGATCCCCACGATCAGAGGTAGGAGCAGAGTGCGCGCCGCCAGCAGCAGGAGGAAGGCGGCAGCCACCAGCAGCGCGAAGGTCAGGGTCGCCGGCCGCGCCCAACCGCGGTCCGCGAGGCGTCCCGCGAAGCTGGCGCTGAGGGCTCCGGCCGCCCCCACCAGCCCAAAGAGCCCGATCACGGCGAGCCCGTAGTGGTAGGGCGGCCCGGAGAGGAGGAACGCGATGGTGGTCCAGAGGGCGCTGAAAGCGGCGAATCCCAGCGCCCCGATGAGCGAGCGCCGGCGTAGCAGCGGCTCCCGCCGGACGAGAGCTGCCGTCGAGCGGAGAAGTGCCGGGTAGCCGATGCCCGGGGACCTCCTCTCGAGGGGCAGCGCCAGCCGGAGGGTCAGCGCCAGCAGGAGCATGGCCACGGCCGCCGACCAGTAGACGGTCCGCCAGCCGGCCACCGCCGCCACCAGCCCCGAGAGCGTTCGGGAAAGGAGGATCCCGATCAGCAGCCCGCTCATCACGGTGCCCACCACCTGGCCGCGGCGCTCGGGAGCGGCAAGGTCGGCCGCCATTGGCACCAGCACCTGGGCTACCACGGAGGCGCAGCCGACCGCCAGCGCCACCGCCTCGAAGATCGCAAGACTGCCGGCGAGGGCCGAGCCGGCGAGGGCAACGGCGGCGACCAGCAGAACCAGAACCACCAGCCGGCGACGCGGTACCAGGTCCCCGAGCGGGACCAGGAGGAGAAGGCCGGCAGCGTAGCCGAGTTGGGTGACGGTCACGACGAGCCCGGCCGCGGCCGAGCTGGCGCCGAAGGCCCCGGCCAGCTCGTGGAGGAGGGGCTGCGCGTAGTAGAGATTCGCCACAGCCAGACCGCTGGCGATCGCGAGCAGGGCGACCAGTCGGCGCGAGATGGTGCCACTCCGGCTCTGCCGAGCATCCGTCTCGGGGGCGGACGCTGCTCCGGCCTCTGCCCGGGTCCCGACTGCGGGCTCGGCTGCCAGGTCGGGCCTGCTCGTTGCGGGAGGGTCGGTGGGCAAGCTTAATCCTTCCCCGAATCGGCCAGTTGGGCCCTGCCGGATCGGTCGTCTGACGTCATATGGCACGCGGGTGTGCTGCCGGGAAGCCGATGCCGGAAGCGAGCGACCAGACCATAGACAGCCCAGGCTACCCAGGAGAAGGGCGGGATCAGACATGCCCAGCCCACCACGGTCCACCACCCGCCGCATGCCCGGAGCGCCCTACCGATGGCGCGATGGCCACGATGCACCTGGCCCGCACTGTCGATCCACCATGCTGCTGCTGATACGTCCCGCGCCGTCAAGCCGTACGTGGCAACGTTGACCCGCTGTCCGGGCAGGACGTCCGCATTGCCCAGCCGGCGCTGAGCCCACGTGGCGCATGCGGTGCAGAAGCCGCACTCGCCGTCGAAGATGAGCAGCGGTCTCCGCGTAATCGGAGACCTGGTAACGGTGGACGAGGTCCGCCTCACCACGTCAGGGTGGAGGAGCAGCACGCCCGTCCGCCGCTGCCGGACCAGCGACCGACCCAGCAGAAGGGCGTTGCGCGGGTGCTCGCCGACCCGCCGCACGGCGTACGGCCACCATGCGACGCCGAACGGCACGTAGAGCCGCACCGCGTAGCCCTCGGCNNGCTCGCCCTCCCGATGGGCGCCGTAGAGCATCTCGAACTCGTATCCGTCCTGCGGCACGCCCATCTCCCGGGCGAGCCCGGCGACGCGCCCGATGAGCCCGTCGTCGTGAGTGGCGAAGACTGGGTGCAGGCCCGCCTCGCGCGCCGGTGGGCTGAGCATCGTCCGCGCCAGCGAGAGGTAGCTGCGCTCGATGGCGGCCTTCCCCTGGTGGTCGTCCTCGGGGCCCCGGGGAAAGGCCCCCTTCACCAGGCGGACCGCCGGCGACCGGGTCAGCACGCTCTCGAGGTCGCGCACGGTCCGCCGCAGCCGGGCCTGGAGAGTCACTGCGGCGGGCAGCCCATGGTCGAGGAGATGGCTCTGCAGGCGGAGGGTCGACTCCACCAGGGAGAGGTCCTCCATGTCCAGCATCAGGAAGTTGCGCCCCGCCAGCGGTTGCGCGGCCACGGAGCGGGCGATGCGCTCCGCGTTGGCGCGGCAGAGGTCCGGGCTCGCCAGCTCACCGATCGCGGTCGAGTCGACCGAGACCTGGACGTCGAGACCGGCCGCGCCAAGGAGCTGGGAGACGGCGAGGGACGCCTCGACGGTCCGCTCGATGAGCACCGGGTCGCTGACGTACTCGCCCAGGTAGGAGAGCGAGGCCGAGATGCCGCGCCGGTCGCGCAGCCGGCACGCGGTGGCCACCGCGGCCTCCGGTCCCCCCACCACCACGAAGCGGCGGGCGAGCGCCGTGGCTCCGCCATGACGCTGCATGAGGTCCGTGACCCGCTCACTCCGCGCCAGCCGGATCATGGTTCGCTGCCAGAGATCCATGGGTCTCCCCGGACGGTGGACGCCACAACTTACGGCGACTGAGTGCGGCGCTGGGGCCGCCCACCGAGTGAAGGTCAGTAGGCGAGCGTGATCCTGCGGCGAATGGCGTTTCCGCGGTCCAGCTCGTCGACCAATGCGATGGCGAAGTCCGGATACGTGATGCGGCTGGCGCCTTGGGCATCGTAGAGGACCTCGTCCCCGCCCAGGCGGAAGTGCCCGCTCCTCTCCCCTGCCTCGATCAGGAAGGGAGGACTGATGTAGGTCCAATCGAGGTCGTCGGCGGCGCGGTAGAGGTCGAGCGCGGCCGCCTGGGACAGGGCTCCGGGTCTCCACGCCGGCGGGAAGTCCGGGGTGTCGAGGAGACGCTGCCCGGAGGCGACCAGCAGGCTGCCACCCCCTCCAACCACGACCAGTCGCTTCACCCCCGCCCGTCGGGCCCCGGCGATGAGCCCCTCGGCGCCTCCGACCAGCACCTTCTCGTCGTCGTCAATGCCGTGCTGCGGGCCGATTGCGGAGACGATCGCGTCCTGGCCGGCCGCGGCCTCAGCCACCTGGACCGGATCGGCGGCGTCAGCGCGCCGGACGGCGAGGTTGACGCCGTCGAGGCCCCCGCCGCGGCGGGTCGCGGCCGTCACCCGATGGCCGCGTGCGACCAGCTCACCGGCTACGGCGCTGCCGATATTCCCTGTTGCGCCGAAAAGGAGGACGTTCATCGGGAGGACTCTCCGTCCTAGAATTGGTTGCTGAATCAACTATAGTGTAGCGGTTCGGAGCGCGGCGGTGAAGCTGCTACACCTGGCTCAGCACAATGCGAACCTCCGGGTCATCATCTACCCTCCATCGGGTGTTCAGAGGCGGTCCACCGCGAGCGCGAAGAGGCGGGCCCCGAATACGCAGGCCAATTCGCAGAGAGGTCCGGTGCCGGTTTGTCAGGCCCGGACGGCCGCGAACTCTTGCTCCACCTCGCCGTCGACCGTTCGCTCGAAGCAGACCAGCAACTCCTCGTCGAGGACGGCGGCAATCCGTTGTAGGGTCGGTAGCTTGGGCATGAAGGTGCCCCGTTCCATGCGGGAGATGTTGGTGTGCGACGTCTGCACCGCCTGGGCGACCTGTTCCTGGGTGAGCCCGAGCTCAAACCGGCGTTCCCGCAGATGCGCTGCGATCGGGTTGACCTTGCGCAGCTCGCGGATACGCGCGTACTCGTCCCGGGCAGCCCGGTACTCGGGGCTGCGCTCGGAGCGGCCTTTCGCAGCTTCGGTGGCGGTCTGGCCCCTGGGACTGTGGACGATATCGGGCATGAGTGAAACTTATCACTAATGATAAGGCTGGTCAAGCACGCGGCGGGTGCCGGGCCTTCGGTGGAGCGTCCTGCCCTGCTGCTCTCGGAGGGGTCCGTGGTCGGGCATCCATCCGCTCCTGGAAATCGGCGAACCGCTTCTGGGCCGTGATCTTCTCGGCGGCCGGCACCTCGCCGGTGTTCTTCTCGAAGGCGTGCATAAGAACCAGGAGGTTGCCTGAGCGCTGGTAGAGCACGCGATATCGTGTCTTGGCGAATCGCACACGGAGCTCCCTCAGCTCACCCTCGATCTGCGACGTGATCGGGAACTCCGGCTCGGGTGCTCCGGCAGGGCGGCTGTTGAGGTACTCCTCGACGTAGTCGTCGATCTTGGCCGCTGCGGGCCGCGAGGTGGTCATGAGTTGCTCGATGAACTCGTTCACGGGTTCGGTGCCGCGCCTGTCCCTGTAGAAGACGGCCTGGGTATGACCGCCGGTCCTCGCAAGCTGACGTGGAGACCGGTTCTCAGGCATGGCGCGGACTCTCCGAAGGTTGGTCGATCGTCTCGGTCCTGTGCACCCCTCCGGGGCCTCCTAAGCGATCGAATTCCTAACGCGCATATGGCGACCCAGGGTCGATGCTGTGCTCCGTCACGGCGAACAAGTGTACGTGATCAGCGACCACCCGACAGCCGCCGCTCGGTGGCTGATTGCTCTCAACCTTGCCCGCAACGACCCCTCCGAGGCCCCAGACGACCACCCCGAAACGTCGGAAACCGTTGAGGAACCTGGTACCCGCTACAGGACTCGAACCTGTGACCAAGGGATTAAGAGTCCCCTGCTCTACCAACTGAGCTAAGCGGGCCAGTCCGGGGCCGGCGATCGGAACCGCCGGCCACCCCTCGTCGACCGATTCTACCGCCGCACGGCGCCCGCGCTCGGGGAGCCGGGGCGGCCTCCGACCACCCCCCGCCACCGCTTCAGGTTCAATTCGAGCAGCGAGCGGCGCTGCTGACCCAGGCGCAGGGAGAGCGGCGGCCCGGCCGGGTTGAGCGCCCGGAGCGGCGAGGTGGTGCGCCCTTCGATGGCCCGGCGGAGATCGGCGGCCCCGCTCCCCGGGTAGACGGAGACCAGCCGGCCCAGGTCGTGGACGCCGAAGTGGCTGTCCCCGGCCGCCAGCATCGCCCCCACCCGCTCCCGGTGCGCCGCGCAGAACTCGTCCAGCCGCTTCCAGGTGCCGGGGAGCACCGGGGCGGTGTGGCGGACCTCGATCCCGTCGATGGTCCGCGCCTCCAGGAGGCGGCGGAGCCGGCCCTCGGTGATCGAGGCGAACCAGGTGGGCATGAAGGGGTGGGCCACCACCGCCAGGCCGCCGGCGTCGTGGATGGCGTCGACGGTGTCCTCCACCGGCATGTGCATCCGGATCGCCCGGTCGATGAAGAGGGCTACCACGTGGATCCCGGGCGGGAAGGCGCAGGTCACCTCCTCCCCCGCCACCACCTCGACGCCCAGCTCGGCGCCGACCTCGGTGGCCTCCTCCAGGGGGGAGAGGGTGTCGTGGTCCGTGACGCAGATGACCGAGAGCCCGATGGCGGCGGCGGCGCGCACCAGCTCCACCGCGGTGACCATGCCGTCGCTCTCCAGGGTGTGGCTGTGGGCCTCGGCGGCGCTCAGCCCAGCGGCGAGCCGGATGCGTTCAGGCATGGGCGCCCTGCGCCGGTGCGGCGGGGGCCTCGAGGACGGGACGGGCGGTGCGCAGGACGGTGACGTGGGGCACGACGAAACGCATCATCACCCACCACGCGGCCGAGGCGAGGAGCACTCCTCCGATCACGTCGATGACGTAGTGCTCGCCGAGGAAGACGACGCTCACGAAGACCAGGCAGGACCAGCCGAACAGGATCCAGGAGCCGCGTGGATAGACGCGGCGGAGCGAGAGGAAGCAGAGGAACGGGAACGCCGCGTGCAGCGAGGGGAAGGCGGCGGTCGAATTGGGGTTGAGGAGGCTGTAGAAGGGGCTGATGGAGCTTGGCAGCGTGTGCTGCGAGTTGATCAGGTCGGTGACCCCGCTCAGCAGGTGATCCTGGGCCGCGTACCAGGGTGGCGCCGTCGGCACGAGCATGAAGAAGACGAATCCGACCATGCACATCCCGAGCAGCGCGGTGACGAAGCGCAGGTACTGGGCGCGGTCCTTGAGCCAGAGCACCAGCCCCACCATCAGCGGCACCACGAAATGGCAGAAGTAGACGACGGTCGCGGCCACCGCCAGCACGTGCAGCGTGGTGCCGCTCACTGCGTGCTGCAGCACCTGGCTGGGATCGTGGCCGAAGAAGAGCCACTTCTCGAGGTTGGCGAGGCTCGCCACCTGGGGCGCGATGCCGTCGTTGTGGACGATCCCGCGCATCGCCTCCCATCCCAGGAAGATGGCGATGAACGGCACCCAGTCCCCGAGGAAGCGGAAGAACCGGCCGCTCAGGAGCGCCACCGGGATGAAGACGAGCAGGAGGTAATCGGGTGAGACCGAGATCCCGCGCCAGATCATGATCGCGGCGACCACCACGACATAGCCGAGACCGACGGCGACCATCGGGCCGGAGCGGCGGGCCCAGGCGGGGCGGCGACTCAGCCAGGCGACCACGCCGGCTGCCTTGGAGGACATTCGGGGCAGTCTAACGACCCGGCTCTTCATTCCCCCTTAATCGGCTGCCGGCCGTCCCGGGGCCGGGTCGGGTCGGGCTGAGAGGTCGATGAGAAGCGGCGTCCGGCCAGGGGAGCGGGCCGATTGACCCATATACTCGAAACCGAGATGACCGAACGCGGCCGCATCCTGGTGGTCGACGACGAGCCGGCGATCACCGATTTCATCGCGTTGGGCCTCCACCACGAGGGCTATGAGGTGGCCACCGCGGGCGACGGGCACCGGGGGCTCCGTGCCGTGGACGAGTTCAAGCCGGACCTGGTGATCCTCGACGTGATGATGCCCCGGCTGGACGGATTCGAGCTGTGCCGGGCAATCGTCGGGGAGCCGCGGCGCGGGGTCATCATCCTGAGCGCTCGCGACGAGACCACCGACCGGATCCACGGGCTGGAGCTGGGCGCCGACGACTACCTGGTCAAGCCCTTCGAGTTCGGGGAACTCCTGGCCCGGGTCAAGGCGGTGCTGCGCAGACGAGCACCCGATCTTGAGCGTGTGGTTAGGGCGGGCGACCTCACCATCGACACCGCGACGCGCGAGGTCCGCGTGGGGGAGCGCCAGCTCGACCTCTCGGTGCGCGAGTACGACCTCCTCCATTACCTCGCCGTTCACGCCGATGAGGTGATGCTCCGCCAGCGCATCCTCGACGAGGTCTGGGGCCACAACTTCTTCGGTGACGAGAACAACGTCGAGGTCTACATCCGCTACCTGCGTCAGAAGTTGGGGGACGCGGACCACCGGCGCATCCAGACCGTGCGCGGCGTCGGCTACCGGCTGCACGCGGTCGGTGGGGTTGCGCAGGCGTGAGGTGACCCCGTGAGCCGCATCGGCCGGGCGCTGCGCAGCCTTCGCTGGCGGCTCACCCTCACCTACCTGGTGCTCATCGCCGTGCTCCTGGCCGGCCTCGGCGTCTTCCAGTACGGGTCGCTCCGGGGCAGCCTCATCAATGGCCGCGTCGAGGCTCTGAGTGGCGACCTGCTGGCGGCACAGAAGCTGTATGCGAGCGGCGATCTGACGTCCACCACGGCCGTCGCCAAGGTGCGCACCCTGGCCACCCTGATCCGCTCGGCGTCGGGCCAGTCCGTGACCGTCGCCCTCTTCGGTCCAGCGGGGCTCCGGCGCGCCGTCATCCCGGCAGGCGCCGACCCGCCCCAACTCGACCCGGGAATCTTCAGCACACTTCTATCCGCGGGGAAGGGACAGCACGAGATCGTCGGCTCGGACCTGGTCGCTGGCTTTCCGGTGGGGGTGAAAGACCCCACGCTGGTTCGCACCACCGCCGTGGTCGAGGTCTCTGAGCCGATGACCCCGATCGACAACGTGCTCTCCGGCGACGTCGAGGGGCTCGCCATCGGAGGCGGCATCCTCCTGCTCCTGGTGCTGCTCCTCGGCCTCCTTCTCACCAGTCGCGCCCTCCGCCCGCTCCGGCGGCTGACGGACACCGCCGGTCAGCTGGCGGGCGGCGACCTGCGAGCCCGGAGCCGGCTAGTCCCCCGTGCCGACGAGGTCGGGCAGCTCACCATTGCCTTTGACCACATGGCGGATCGGATCGAGGAGGCGTTCGCGGCCCAGCGCGAGTCCGAGACCCGGGTGCGACGGTTCATCGCCGACGCTTCGCACGAGCTGCGGACGCCGGTCACCGCGCTGGGCGGCTACATCGACGTGCTCCGCCGTGGCGCCGCCCAGAGCCCGGAGGCGCTCAACGCCGCCCTCGACATGATGGCGCGGGAGTCGGACCGGCTCCGGGTGCTGGTCCTCGACCTGCTCACCCTCGCCCGGGTGGACGCGCGCAGCCAGCAGAAACCGGAGGACTTTGACCTGGTGGCGGCGCTGGGCCGGCTGCTCGACGAGGGCGTTCCCGGGATGCCGCCACGCGTCGACCGGGATCTCCCGATGTCCCCAGTGCTGGTGCACTGCGACCGCGGGGCCGTTGTCACCGTGGTCTGCAACCTCCTCACCAACGCCTGCAAGTACGCGCCCGGGGCACGCCAGGTGTGGTCGGTGCGGGCGGACGGCGCCCGGGCCCGCGTCGACGCGCACGACGACGGACCGGGCATCCCGGCGGCCGACCTTCCCCACCTCTTCGAGCGCTTTTACCGCGGGGAGAAGACGCGGAGCCGCGAGGAGGGGGGGAGCGGGCTGGGGCTCTCCATCGTGCAGGGACTCGTTCGCGCGCAGGGCGGCGACGTCGCCATCACCAGTGCCGAGGGCGCCGGGACCACGGTCACCTTCTGGCTGCCGCTGGCGGGGGGTGGGCGCTAGCGGGGTGCTGAAGAACCCTGCGAGGGGCGAGGCGCTGCCGGAAACGCCTCCATGAGGCCGGCGATGCTCGCCAGCCAGGCGTCGGTGATCTCCGCGACCGTCGCGCCCTCGGGAAACGTCAGCGGCTCGCCGAGCACGATCCGCACCAGGCGGCGGAAGTGCCGCGGCCGGATCTCGCCGATGTGCACGATGTCCTCCAGCCCGCGGACGATCATCGGGACGAGCGGAGCGCCCGTCTCCTGCACGATGCGCGCCGCCCCGCGCCGGGGACGTTTCTGGGTCTCGCCGGGGGTGAAGCCGGCCGTCGCGATCCACACCACACCGCCCGCCCGGATCACCTCGCAGGCGCGGGTGAGCGTGTCGGACCGGGTGGGGATGGCTCCCACCGCCCGGAAGAACCAGCCGAAGCTGCGGGATTCCAGGAAGCGCCGGTTGAAGATCGGCTGCACGCGACGGTCGATGAGGCCCAGCAGCGGGCCGTCGAAGTACGAGCTGTGATGCGCGGCGATGACGCACGCCTCACGCGGGACGCTGCCCTCGATGCGCACCCTGAAGACGATCCGGAGAAGCGTCAGGACAAACGGCCGGACGATCCGGTTGGCGACCTGCCGCTGAAACCACCGGCGCACCCCGGCGTCCTCTGGCTCCACCCGATCCGCCCGAGCGGCCGCGTCTCCAGGGGAAGGGGCGCGTCTCGAAGCCACGTTGACGGCAGTCTACAGCGCGGTCCGAGAACGCTCCCGCGCGCGGGCCGCGGGCTCGGTCAACAGGGGGCTCTGCCGCACCCTGCTAAGGCGGGCCGTCCACGTAGTAGTGGCGTCTCCACCGGATGTAGAGGCCGGCTGCGAGCAGCACCAATGCAAGCTCGAAGACGAGCGGCGTTGGGAAGTGAAAGGCGGCACCCAGGACCCGCCCGATGAGCGGTGTCTTGGCACCCGGGGACGGCGTCGGTGTGGCTCCGGCGGCCTGGCTGGACGGCGTCGGTGTGCTGGCCCCGGATGCCGGAAGGGTGGCGACGCCTGCCGACACGGTGGTCAGCACCGGGGGCGACGGCGCGGTCGTGTCCAGCTCCCGGTAGATGGAGGGGTTACCCTCGTACGAGTTGAGCGCGGCGATCACGGTCGCATACGGCTTCCCGGGAGACACCGCGATGCTCTCCACCTCCCGGCGTGCCGGCTCACCGGAGCCGTGGGTCGTGGGGAGCCCCTGGTTGGCGGCGGTGAAGCTCTGGCCCGCATCGGTGGAGCGGAAGAGGCCGCCCCCGCTGCTCCCGCCGGCATCGGCTCCGGCGTAGACGAGGTTGGGGTCGAGCGGGCTGAAGGTGGAGTCGGTGAGATAGGTGTTCTGGGGGATACCGGTGCTCGCGGTCCAGGACGTGCCCCCGTTCCCGGAGCGGTATGTCCCCTTGACCGTGGTGACCAGAACCGGATTGGTCGTGATCGTCGCGGTGGTCGGGCCCATGCTGATCGAGCTCACGACGTCCCCGGAGGGCAGCCCGGACCTGATCGGCTCCCACTGGCCGTCGTTCGGGCTGCGCCGGTAGAGGAAGGCCGACCCAGTGTTCGGATAGTCGACCCCGGCAAAGAACACCGGCCCCGAGGGGCCGGAGACACCCGCCAGGGCGCTGACGCTGTCCCCGGTCAGCCCGCCCGAGTACCAGGTCACACCGGCGCTGGAGAGGGACACCCCGTCGTCGGTGCCGGCGGCCAGCCCACCCGTGGTCACCGCGATGTCCCTCACGTCCAGGTTCGGCAGGCCGGCGGAGTCGTTCGACCAGGAGACGCCGCTGTCGAGCGACACCCGCATGCCGGCGTTCGCGAGACCGGCGTAGATGGACACGCCCTGGCCCGGCTGGTCGCTGAAGGCGACCGCCCATGCCCGCGAGCCGTGGAGTCCCGAGGAGGTCCACGTGTTGCCCCCGTCCGCGCTGACGTAGACGCCGTTGTCGGTGGCGGCGGCGGCGAGCAGCGGGTCCTGCGGGGCGAAGGCGACCTGCCAGATCTCCCCGCTCCCGAGCCCCGGGAGGCTCCCCGCGGGTGCCCAGCCGGCCGCGCCGGCAGGCCCGGAGAGCACACCGGTGAGGAGGAGCGCGGCGGCGGCTCCGGCCACCAGGGGTGCCGCGAGCCGTCGCGGCCGCAGCCGGTGGCGTGGGGAGTTCAGGTTCCTGATGGCGGTGGTGATCCGAGTGGCTTCCAAAGGGCGGGCGAAAGAGGTGTGGCGCAGGGAGCACCCTCGCCCGGGCCGGCGGCGACGGCCGGCGAGCCGGGCCAGGATAACTCAGACCATGGAGCGTCGGACCAGGGTGTGCTCCCGGTCCGGCCCGACGGAGACCACGTCCACCGGGGCGCCGGCCAGCTCGCCGAGGCGCTCGATGTACGCCTGGCAGGCGGTGGGCAGGTCCTCGAACCGCCGGCAATCCTTGGTGGAGGTCAGCCAGCCGGGCATCTCCTCGTACACGGGCTCCGCGTGCTTGAGGTGGGAGATGTTGGACATGGGGTGATCCCAGTGCTCTCCCTTGCTCAGGTAGCCGGTCGCGATCCGGAGGGTCTCGATCTGGTCCAGGACGTCCACCTTGGTGATCGCCATCGAGTCGATGCCGCTGGTGTTGACCGAGTAGCGCGCGACCGCCGCGTCGAACCAGCCCACCCGCCGCGCCCTGCCGGTCACCGTGCCGAACTCGCTCCCGACCTCGCGGATCATCTCGCCCAGGGTCCCCTCCAGCTCGGTGGGGAAGGGGCCGTAGCCGACGCGGGTGGTGTAGGCCTTGAAGACGCCGATGGTCCGGGTGACCTTGTTGGGCGGGATGCCGCTGCCGGTGAGGGCCCCTCCCGCCGTCGGCGCCGAGGACGTCACGTACGGATAGGTGCCCAGGTCCAGGTCGAGCATCGCCCCCTGGGCGCCCTCGCAGAGGATCCGGCGATCCTCGCGCAGCGCCCCCTGGATGATCGGGTAGATGTCGCGGATGCGCGGGCCGAGGCGCTCGGCGTACTCGAGGTACTCGTCGAGGATCGCCCGCTCGTCGAACGGCTCGTGGTCGTAGAGGCGGGTCAGCGATTCGTTCTTGAGCCGGAGGACGAAGCGCAGCTTCTTCTCGAGGAACGCCGGCTTGGTGAGATCGCCGACCCGGAAGCCCACCCGCCGCACCTTGTCCTCGTAGGCGGGGCCGATGCCCCGATGGGTGGTGCCGAGGCGGTCGTCGCCGCGCTGCTGCTCGCCCAGCCGGTCGAAGACGGGGTGATACGGCATCACCATGTGGGCCCGGTCGCTGATCACCAGGTTGTCGGTGTTGATCCCGTGCGCGTGCAGCTCGTCCAGCTCGGCGAGGAACGACTTGGGGTTGACCACCATCCCGTGGCCGATGACGCAGGTGGTGGTCGGCGAGAGGATGCCGCTCGGGACCAGCCGGAACTTGAAGGTCTGGCCGTCCACGACCACGGTGTGTCCGGCGTTGTCGCCGCCCTGGGAGCGCACGACCATGTCGACGGAGCCGGCGAGAAGGTCGATGACCTTCCCCTTGCCCTCGTCGCCCCACTGACCGCCGATGAGGATGGTGACGCTGATGACCGGGCCTCCAGGAATTGGGATCGAGCACGCGCAGCGTATCCGGTCGCGCCCTGCCGTGGGCGTGGCCGGTGCGGCTCAGGCCCGGAGCCAGAGCTCGATGGGGTCGTCTCCGGCGCGGAACCCGGCGGCCTCGGCGATCGCGGCCGCGTCGGAGAGCCCGGCGGCCAGGTCCTCGGGGCGGTGGGCGTCGCTGCCGAAGCTGATCGCCTCGCCGCCCGCCTCGTGCCACCAGCGTAGCGGCAGGGGACCGGGGCAGGGGCCTCGCGGCGGCCCCATGGCCCGGCTGCTGTTGACCTCGAGCGCTCGCCCGCTCCGGGCCAGCGCGACCAGGACGGCCCGGTACTCCTCCTCGAAGTCTCGCTCGTCGAACCTGAGTGTCGCGTGCGGCCAGTAGCGCTTGGGATAGTCGAGGTGGGCGAGGATGGCGAAGGGGGCGGAGCTCTCCGCCAGCTCGCGGGTGGCGACCAGGTAGCGGTGGAATCGGGAGGCCGCGTGCTCCGGCGCGAGCAGCTCGGGAACGCTCATGTCGACCAGCTCACCGTCCAGGTCGATGCAGTGCATCGATCCGAGGATGCGGTCGAGCGGGCGGTGGGCGAGCAGCCGCGCGACCTGGTCGGGGAAGAGGTTGGGCTCGCCCAGCTCGGCACCCGACTCGATGCGCAGGTCCGGGTAGACCGCCCGGCACCGGTCGATCGCCTCCCAGTAGCCGGCGATGTCGAGGTATCCGCTCCGGGAGGGGCTGACGGGCGTCCGCACCGGCCACCGGTGCCCGGGGATATGCCCCTGCGACCAGTCCCAGC
>PLAX01000168.1 GCA_003135255.1 Candidatus Dormiibacterota bacterium
CTGGATGAGCGACAGCCTGCCGCGATGTGCCACACGAGCGGCACGACCGGCGACCCCCGGGGCATCGTCTACAGCCATCGCTCCATCTGGCTGCACTCCCTCGCGACCGTCGCCAACTTCGCCCTCAACGAGCACGACCGGATCGGCCTGATGGTCCCGATGTTCCACGTCAACGGCTGGGGCAAGCCCTACGCCGCCTTCATGTGCGGCGCCGACCTGCTCCTCCCGGGGCGGTTCCTGCAGCCGCAGCCGCTCCTCTCGTTCGTGGTGGCCGAGCGGCCCACCGTCATCGTCGGTGTGCCGACCATCTTCCAGGGACTGCTGATGACGGCCCAAGCGGCCGGAGCCGAGCTCGACTTCATCCGCCTGGGGATCTGCGGCGGGGCCGCCGTGCCGACGACCCTGATGCAGGCCTACCAGCCGTGGTTCCCCCTCATCCAGGCGTGGGGGATGACCGAGACGTCGCCGCTCGGGATGGTCGCCTTCCCGCCGAGGGGAGTGGGAGAGGGCGACTCCTCGTACTGGTACTACCGGTCAAAGACCGGGCGCCCGGTGGCCGGTGTCGAGGTGCGCCTCATTGGGGACGGAGGCACCCCGCTGCCATGGGATGGCAAGGCGGTGGGGGAGGTCGAGGTCCGCGGGCCGTGGGTGGCGAGCTCCCACCTCGGCGGCGTGGGGCGCGAGCGGTTCCACGACGGCTGGCTGCGCACCGGTGACGTCGGCACCGTGGACGAGCTCGGCTACGTCCAGATCACCGACCGGACCAAGGACATCATCAAGTCGGGCGGGGAGTGGATCAGCTCGATGGAGCTGGAGAACCAGTTGCTGGCGCATCCCGCCGTGCTGGACGCCGCCGTGGTGGGCATCCCCGACGAGCGCTGGGGGGAGCGGCCGCTGGCCGTGCTCGCGTTCCGGCCCGGTCAGTCCGTCGACCCCGAGGATCTGCGCCAGTTCCTGACCGGTAAGGTGCCGTCCTTCTGGCTCCCCGAGTCCTGGGCCATTGTGCTTGCCATCCCCAAGACCTCGGTGGGCAAGCAGGACAAGAAGGCGATCCGCCAGCTCCAGGCCGAGGGGAGGTTGGAGGTCCGCCACCTGGTGCGTGTCGAGGCCGTCTGGGCCGATCGCCTCGGGGTGCCCAAGGGCCGGCGGTAGCGGCCGACTCCGGCCGGGGAGCACGGCACGAGCCGGGGTTGCTCGTTGCGCCGGCCCTTCCATGTTGACTAGCTGATCCCCGCCGCCTCCAGCCCGACCTGGTGGAGGAGGCCGTTGCTCGACACGCCCGCCCCACCCACCGGTGAGTCCCCGCTCCGGTCGGTGAAGCGGCCACCGGCCTCCTCGACGATGAGGGCCAGGGCGGCGAAATCCCAGAGGTTGGCTCGCGCCGACCAGCCGATGTCGGCCGTGCCCCGGGCCACGGAGAGGTGGGAGAGCGAGTTGCCCATGCTGCGGCTGTCCCAGCAGCGCCCGGCCAGCGAGCGCAGGCGATCGTCCTGCCCGATGCGGACGAATCCGGACACGCTGGTGTGAGCGAGCATCGCCGCCTCCACCTTGTCGATGGCCGAGACATGGATGGGCTTGCCGTCGACGGTGGCGCCCTCGCCCCGCGCCGCCGCGTAGCGCTGCCTGAGGGCCGGGACCGACGCGATCGCGCAGACCGTGACCCCGTCCCGCTGGAGCGCGATCAGGCAGGCCCAGGTCTCGTAGCCGCGGATGAAGCTGCGGGTCCCGTCGATGGGGTCGACCACCCAGCGGGTCCCGGAGGTGTTGGCGAAGTCGCCGCCGAACTCCTCGCCGACCACCCGCTCGGAGGGGCGGTGGACTCGAACCTGCTCGCGGATCAGCTCCTCGATCTGGCGGTCCGCCTCGGTGACCTCGGTGAGGTCGGGCTTGCGTTCGACGTGGAGGTCGAGGCTGCGCCACCGGCTCATGGCGATCGCGTCGGCCATGTCGGCCATCCCGTGGGCAAAGCGGAGATCAGGGTTCATGGGCTCAACCCTACCTGGGCGGTGGCCGAGCAGGCGGCGCAGGTGCCGGAGAACTCGAGATGGTGGGCGACGTCGACAAAGCCGGCGTCCGCCGCGACCCGCTCCGCCCAGCGCCAGACCACGGTGTCCTCCACCTCCACGGTGCGGCCGCATTCGCGGCAGACCAGGTGGTGGTGGTGTTTGGCGGTGTCGCAGTGGCGGTAGAGGAGCTCGCCGCCGTCTGCCCGCAGCGAGTCGATGAGGCCGGCCGCGGCCAGGGTGCGCAGCTGCTGGTAGACGGTGGTCAGCCCCACCCGCTCCCCCCGGGCCCGGAGAGCGGCGTGGAGCTCCTGGGCGCTCCGGAAGCGGTCGGTCTCGGCCAGCACCGCGGAGAGGGCGCGCTTCTGCCGGGTGGAGCGGACGTCGGCCGCGGGAGGGCCGGCGACCGGGAGAGGAGACCCGCTCGTGGACAGGGGGGCGCCGGTGCCACGTGCCGCCGGCGGCTTGCTATCTGGAACCATACCGGATAAACTCTGTAACTGCATCCATTACCGATAACGCTACCACGGACCAGAGGAGACGGGCCACGANNTCTCGCAGATCGGCGGACCGTACGTGGCGGTGAGCGCGGTCATGAGCAACCCCAACACCGACCCGCACACCTTCGAGGCGAGCCCGCAGGTGGCCAAGACCGTGGGCGCCGCCCAGCTCGTGGTGCAGAACGGGGTGGGTTACGACGGGTTCATGAACACCATCGAGTCGGCGTCACCCAGCTCCACGCGCAGGGTGATCGACGTCCAGAATCTCCTTGGCCTGCCCAGCAGCACCGAGAACCCTCATCTCTGGTACAGCCCAACCACCATGCCCGCGGTTGCGAAGGCGATCGGAAAGGCTCTCTCGGCACTCGCGCCCTCTCATGCGACGTACTTCACGGCTGAGGTCACGGCCTTCGACAGTTCGCTGGCACCCTGGACCCAGGCCATCGCCGCCCTGAAGTCGAGCTTCCCTGGCTCAGCGGTCGCTACCACCGAACCGGTCGCGGACTACATGCTCCAGGCCGCCGGTCTAGACAACCTCACCCCATGGCCCTTCCAGGCCGACGTCATGAACGGGGTCGATCCGTCCGCTCAGGACGTGAGCCTGGAGCAGGGTTTCTTCACCCAGCACCAGGCCAAGGTGCTCGTCTACAACCAGCAGGTGACCGACTCCCTGACCCAATCACTGCTGACGCTCGCCCAGCAGAACGGCATCCCCGTGGTCTGCGTCTACGAGACCATGCCCACGCCGGGCTACGACTACCAGACTTGGATGGTGGCCGAGGTCAACGCCGTGCAGCAGGCGCTCGCACGCGGCGTGTCGACGACCCGGCTGTGAACGTTCCCGCCTCCGACCCGAGCGCCGATGACGCGATCCTGGACGTCGACGGCATCAGCGTCTGGCTGGCCGGGCGGGAGGTGCTCCACGACGTCCGCTTCCGGATCATGCCGGGCGAGTTCACCGGTCTGATCGGCTCCAACGGGGCGGGCAAGACCACCCTCTTCCGGGTCATCCTCGGTCTCCAGACGCCGAGCACGGGGAGCGTTCTGGTGGGCGGCCGGCCGCTCACCCGGCGCAACCCGATCATCGGCTACGTCCCGCAGAAGATCTTCCTCGACCCCGACATGCCGCTCCGTGCCCGCGACGTCGTGGCTCTCGGCCTCGACGGGCACCGGCTCGGCGTGCCCCTGGGCTGGGGCCGGCGCCGCAAGGCCGTCGACTCCATGCTCGACGCCGTCGACGCGCGGCGCTTCGCCGACGCCCGCGTGGGCAACCTCTCCGGGGGCGAGCAGCAGCGGGT
>PLAX01000052.1 GCA_003135255.1 Candidatus Dormiibacterota bacterium
GCCGAGCTCCGGGCCAAGGAGTCCGATCGGATCGCCCGCCGGGCCGAGGGATTGAGACTAATGGGCGCGGCCTGCGATACGCTCCCCGACGGTCTCGTCATCGAGGGGCCGACCCGACTGGTCCCGGCCGCCGTGGATGCCGCCGGCGACCACCGGCTGGCGATGGCCTTCGCCGTGGCCGGATGCCTCGCCGCGGGCCCGGGGCTCACCCACATCGCCGGTGCGGAGTCGGTCGCCATCTCCTACCCCGGCTTCTTCGAGGACCTCAACCAGCTCTCGTCGGTGTAGGCGTCCCACGCTCCGGTCCCGGGTTGGGGGAGAGGGCATCGGGATGATGGCTCGGGCGCGGGACGGCCGGCGGACCCCGTCAGCGTTGACGGAGAGACCATCTCCTGAGCGGCGGGCTCAGCGCAGCAGGCGGGACATCCTCCGGTCGGCGTAGACGCGGCCGCCGGTCTGACACCCCGGGCAGTACTGGAACGAGCGCGAGGCGAGCGACACCTCACGCACCATCTCCCCGCAGACCGGGCAGGGCTCCCCGGCCCGTCCGTGGACGCGCATCCCCGACCGCTTGCCCTCNNGCGTGGAGGATCTCGTCGGAGTAGGCGTTGCCAACCCCGGCGATGACGCTCTGGTCGGCGAGGGCCGACTTGAGCGTGCCCGGCCGTCCGCGCAGCAGCTCCCGGAGCCGCTCCAGGTCCAATCGCTCGTCCAGGGCATCCACCCCCAGTCGGCTCACTCCGGCGACCTCAGCGGGTTCGCGGACCACGTGGAGGGCGAGCCGCTTCTCGGTGCCCATCTCGGTGATGTCGAGAGCACCACCGTCCTCGAACCGGAGCCGCGCCGCCAGCGGACCGCGCTGGGCGAGCCGGGCGTCGGAGGGCTTCTCCCGCCAGCGCACCCACCCGGCCCGGCTGAGGTGGGCGACCAGGTGGAGGGAGGCGTCTCCCGCGGCGGCGCCGGCAGCCTCGATGTCCAGGAACTTGCCGTGGCGTTGGACGCCCGCGACCTCCCGGCCGGCGAGGGCCGCGGCCGGAGGGTCATACGTCTTGAGGGCGGCGATCGACGCCACCGTCAGCCCCGCGATCCGGCGGCCCCGGAGCCGGCGGTCGAGGCTCTCAGCCAGCGCCTGGACCTCGGGCAGCTCAGGCATGACGGTTGCGGGTACGGCTGATGGTGGGTGCGGGCGCGGCCGGGGCTGGGACGTCGGGCACATGTCAATGGTCGGGCTTCGCACTCCCTGCCGCTCCGTCCGAGACCTTCCAGATGGAACAATCGTCCCTGGCGCGGCAGGTGACGGAGGGTGGCTGACGGATGGGTGGGCTCGAACGACCCGGCAAGGTCGTCTGCGTGGGGCGCAACTACCGCGAGCACGTTGACGAGCTCGGCCACACCCTGACCCCGGAACCGCTCCTTTTCCTCAAGCCGCCGTCGGCGGTGATCGGGGATGGCGACGCCATCGTCCTGCCCCGCTTGCCCGTGGCCTTCTCCCGGATCGACTACGAGGGCGAATTGGTCGCCATCATCGGACGTCCCCTCCGGCACGCCTCGCCCGAGGCCGCCCTGGAGGCGGTCCGCGGCTACACCTGCGGCAACGACGTGACCGCCCGGGACATCCAGGCGGCTGAGGAGCAGTGGACACGGGCCAAGGGGTTCGACACCTTCTGCGCCCTCGGTCCGCGGGTGGCGATCCTGGACCCTTCCGATGTCGAGCTCACCACCCGGCTGAACGGCGAGGTCCGCCAGCACGGCCGCACCGGCGAGATGGTCGTGGGAGTGGGGGAGCTGCTCGCATACATCAGCCGCTGCATGACCCTGGAGCCCGGCGACGCCGTCTTCACGGGGACGCCGGCCGGGGTGGGTCCCCTCCGTGACGGCGATGTCGTCGAGGTCGAGATCGAGGGGATCGGGGTGCTCCGCAACCCGGTCCGGGGTGAGCGGTGAGGGGGCCGAGCTGTCGGCTATCCGCGGGGAGGCCAACGGTGTACCGTTGCGATCACCGCAGGCCCAGGTCACGGAGGAGGGCATGAGCGTCTCGTCGCCCCCCGCCACGCTCGGCGCCGTGCATACTCATGCCGAGGAGGAGGTCCTCTGCATCCCCCGCACGACGATCTTCCCCGGTGCCGTCTGGCACGGTTTAGTCACGCGTGGGCTCGAGCGGGTTCTCCGGACCATCCGGGCCGCCAGCGAGTACCGGCCGCGCCAGCTGGTCGAGGACGACCCCTCCCAGCAGCAGGTCATCCCCTACTGCATCGTCCACCACCCTGAGGACGACACCTACCTGCTGACCCGGAGGCTCCGCCGCTCCAGCGAGCGGCGCCTGCACAACCTCTACTCTCTGGGGGTCGGGGGCCACGTCAACCCCGGTGACGGCGAGCTGGTCGACCCGATCGTGGGCGGCCTGATCCGCGAGTGGGGCGAGGAGATCATCTGCCCCTCCCGGGCGACCGCCAGCCTGGTCGCCCTCATCAACGAGGACTCCACCCCGGTGGGACGTGTCCACCTCGGCCTCGTCTTCCTCGTCGAGCCCGAATATGGCTCAGTGTCGGTCCGGGAGACCGAGAAGCTGGAGGGCGAGATCATGACCCTCGAGGCGATGCGCCGCCACTACCTGAGCATGGAGTCGTGGTCTCAGCTCTGCTTCGACGACCTGATGACGGGGGCTCCGGCCCGCGCCGAGCGCAGCCCGCTGGTGGTGGAGCTTCCGCCCGCCCCCTGACGTGGCGCGGCAGGCCCGCCGCGAGCGTGGGGAAGGCGTCCGTATACTCCAGCCCATGCCTGTGAACGTTCGAGTACCCGGTCCCCTGCGCCGGCTGACCGCCGGCAGCTCCCAGGTCGAGGTCGAGGGCGGCACCGTCGCCGAGGCCCTGGCCGATCTCGAGGCCCGCCATCCCGGTTTCCGGGAGCGCCTCTACGACGACGAGGGCAAGCTCCGCCAGTTCATCAACATCTATGTCAACGACACCGACATCCGCTTCGGTGGCGGCCTGGACACCCCGGTCGCCGCGGGTGACGACATCTCGATCGTCCCGGCCGTCGCCGGCGGCTGAGCGGGGCTCGGCCCACCTCGAGAGGCGGGTGCGCGGTATTCCCTGCTGGCGAGGATAGCCATGGTGGTCTCCAGCGGATAGCCGGACTGGGGAAGATGGGGTATCCTCGCTGGGTGAGGAAGACCACTGTCGCGGTCGATGACGAGCTGATCCGCCAGGCCGGGGCCGTCCTGGGAACGAGGGGCATCACCGCCACGGTGGATGCCGCCCTCCGGGAGGTGACCAGGCTGGCCGCCCGGCGGGCCGCCGTGGACGAGCTGGTGCTGCGCGACGGCACGGACCTGGACGATCCCGAGGTCATGGCCGGCGCGTGGCGGTGACCGCGCAGTACCTGGCGGACACCAGCGCCCTGAGCCGGCTTCACCTGCCCGCGGTGCGCGAGGTGCTGGAGCCGGTCATCCTGGACGGACGGGTGGCGACCTGCGGAGTCGTGGAGCTGGAGATCCTGTACAGCGCCCGCAGTCACTCGGACGCGGTCCGCATCCGGCGGCACCGCGACGCGGCCTTTGAGCGCGTTGCCGTTGAGGAGCGCGACTTCCGCCGGGCCGAGGAGGTGCTCCTCGCGCTGGCGCTGAAAGGCCAGCACCGCATCGCCGGGCTTCCCGATCTGCTCATCGCCGCCTGCGCCGAGCGCGCCGGCCTAGTGCTGCTCCACTACGACGCCGACTTCGACGCGATCTGCACGGTCACCGGTCAGCCGGGCCAGTGGGTGGTCCCCCGGGGCAGCGTCACCTGACGGCCGCCCTGCGAGGGCGGCCCGCGCGGAGAACGGGCCGGCGGGGCCCCCGCCGGCGCCGGGTACCCCAGGCGGAGACCCTGCCCCGAACTCGCGTAGGCTTTCACAGATGACCGTCGCCACCCTCGAGGCCGCTCCCGCGGTCGTCCCCGCCGACCCCTTCGCCCTGCTGCCCCGGGGTGCCGTGGTCGCCGTCGCCATGTCCGGGGGCGTCGACAGCAGCGTGGCCGCCGCCCGCTGCGTGGCTCGTGGCGTCGAGACCCTCGGCATCACCCTGGCGATGTGGCCGGGCGATCGCGAGCAGGTTCGCGA
>PLAX01000202.1 GCA_003135255.1 Candidatus Dormiibacterota bacterium
GGGAACCCCGTGGTGGTGCTCCTCAACGGGTTGCACATCACCCCGCTCATGACCCGCAGCTACTCCATGGAGGTGGTGCCGTGATCAGGCGCCGCAGCCACCGGCGCCGGGGCCAGTCCATGGTTGAGTTCGCCATGGTGGCGCCGGTACTCTTCGCCGTGATCTTCGCCGGCATCGACTTCGGGGGCTATTTCGCCTCGCGGCTATCGGTTGAGAATGCCGCCCGGGTGGCGGTGCGGGCCGCGGCGGTGGATGTCTGTCCGACCAGCGGGGTGGGCTTCAGCTCGGCCGGTGAGCCGGGTGCCTGCTGGACCAAGGCCACGACCCCGGCCGCGGGGACCATCGAACAGGTGGCGATCTCGGCGGCCGCCGACGCCAACATCCTGAACAAGGACTGCCCCGATTCGGATAGCGTCTGGCCGCCCAGCGCCACCGACCTGGCGACGCTCACCCCCGGCACCGGCTGCATCAGCATTGCCTACTTCTACGTCACCGCCACGGGGCAGTCACCCTGCCTGACGTGGAGCGTGACCAACGACAAGATGACCCCCACCGCGCTCTACCCGGCGGACTGCCCGATCACCGCGTCGGCGACGGGGGCGGACGTCGTCCAGGTGGTGATCGGCTACAACTACAAGCCACTGGTGCCCATCCCGTGGTTCCAGGGGGCCGGGCTCACCACCACCTCGGCGGAGACCCAACTGGTCCTGGAGCAGGGTTGACCGGCGCCCGCTCCCGGCTCGGGGTGAGCGCACGCCGCTGACGCGCCGCGGGGTCGAGGGCGAACCAGAATCCCTGCCGCGGGTGCCGGATCGCTACACTCGAGCTGACTTTTGGCCCTCACTCAAACAGGCCGTGTGACCTCGGCGGCCAAGCTGCTCCACCCAGGCCCCTCGCTGCTGGTCACGGCCTGCTTCGTCGCCGCCGCAGCCGCCGCGCGCCACCGGTTGCCCGACCCCGTCACCTCGCTGCGTCTGGTCGGAATCATGCTCCCGATCCAATTCGCGATCGGCTCCCTCAACGATCTCTGCGATCGTGACCTCGACCGCCTGGTCAAGCCGGAGAAGCCGCTCGCCAGCGGAGTCCTGAACCCCGCGGTGGCGGGGGCGGTGACCCTCGTCGGATTCGCCGTCGCCCTGGGGATGGCGGCTACATTCCCCCTCCCCACCCTGCCGCTCGCCGCGGCCTGCGCCGCGTCGGGCATCGGATACGACCTGGGGCTCAAACGCAGCGTCCTCTCGTGGCTGCCCTTCTGGGTGGGGTTCACGTGCCTGCCGCTCACCGCGGGGGCCGCGATGCAGCACAGCACAGTGCGCGTCGCGCTCGCGGTACCGCCGCTCGCCCTGGCGCTCGCCCTCAGCATCCAGCTCGCCAACGCAGCGCCCGATATCGAGGCGGATCGGCGCGGCGGCTCCGCAGGCCTGGCGGTCCGGCTCGGTCCGCGGTGGGCGCACAGCCTCAGCCTCGGGCTGGCAGCGCTCACCGGAGTCGCCGCCACTCTGGCAGCGCCGGAGCTGGGGCAGCCGGCCTGGATCGTGGCCCTCGGGGCGCTGCCCCTGATCGCCGGGTCGGCTCTCCTGGCATTGCGGCCGGATTGGCGTCCCTTCCCGCTGCTGGCACCGGCCGCCGGCATCCTGGCCGCGGCATGGCTGATCGCCCTTCCCTGACACGGGGGACCGCGCGTCGGCTCCAGGGGCGCGTGCCTCAGACCCGTCGACCTCGCCGGCGAAGGCCTGCCAACGATGTGGTGTCGCGCCGGCTGATGGTGCGAGATGAGCGGGGCGACGCTGAGCCGCCCCGCTCATCTCCTCACATGACGTCGAAGGTCTCCGCCACCTCGATGCTCGCACCGCCCTGGAGCACGGGGCATCCCTTGGAGATCGCCACCGCGGCGTCGATGTCCGCCGCCTCCAGGAGGCTGTAGCCGCTCACCGGATTGGCGCCGCCGCCATGGGACACGGCACCGTCGGGGCCGACGGTGCGGCTCTGGCCGATCGGGTTCCCGGGGTCCTTGAGCGCACCGCCCGTGCTCTGGAACCAGGCGCCCCACGCGGCCATCACCTTGGCCTGCTCCTCCTGCGACTCCGGCATGCCGCCGCCGTGATAGACAAGCAAGAACTTCGCCATTGCTGCGCCCTCCTTCGCGGACACGCTCTCGCTAGCGGCTGGTCGGTCGTGGGGCTCTCGAATCCGCGACCGGGCCGCAAGCACTGGTTGAGGTGAAAGGTGGCAGGTTGCCTCTCGCGGGTCAAGCGCCGCAACGCCACGGGATGCAATCCCGATTCCGGCACTTGGGGCGAAAGCGGAATTGGGCATGCATCCTGCGGCGTGTTTTCGTCTTGACCATGCGCACATCTGTTTGGTATAATCACTCGCGATGACCGTCCGAGAGGTGGGGCTTCGCGGGGGCGTCGGCGAGGATCTCGCCGCCGTCGGTGCCGCGCTCGAGCGCTTCGTCTCCCGGCCCCGCGATGACCGGCCGGGAGAGGTGGTTCGCGACGAGATGGTCGGCTGGCGCCGGCTCATCGACCGGATGGAGCTGGAGTTCTCCGGGATGGTCACCGAGCTGGCCGCCTGCGGAGAGGTGGAGTGGCTGGGGCACAACTCGCCGACCGACTGGGTCAAGGAGGAGTGCCACCTCACCGGGACCGCGGCGTGGAACGCCCTGGTGG
>PLAX01000016.1 GCA_003135255.1 Candidatus Dormiibacterota bacterium
GTCTCAACGAAGGTGGACTAAGCCCAGATCCACCGATCGGGTCGGTCCCCATGACACACGAACAGGCGACCTGTCCAACTGGGACAATGGATTTGCTCAAAGCCAACGTCTCAGCCGGGGGTCACCTGTCAAGTGCAAGTCTCTCACACGCCGCCGCAGTTCGACATCGCCTTCGATGACCGCAACCTGGTGGCCCACGCCGGCTTGGCTCTGATCTCGGAGCTGGCGGCCCGGCTCGGGGTGCGGAGGCTGATCCGGGAACACCTCCACCTCGGACGCGGCGTCCCCGGCGCCGCCAACGCCGACCTCAAGGCGATGACCCTGGTCTCCGCCCTCCTGGCGGGGGCGGAGTGCATCGACGATGTCGACCTCCTCCGGTCGGGTGCCACCGCGTCGGTGATCGGCCAGTGGGTCGCGGCACCGTCCACCATCGGCACCTTCCTCCGCGCCTTCACCTGGGGGCACGCTCGTCAACTCGACGCCGTCAGCGGTGAACTGCTGGCCCGGGCCTGGAGGGCCGGTGCCGGACCGGGCGACGCGCCCTTCACCTTCGACATCGACTCCACCATCTGCGAGACCTACGGGATCCAGAAGCAGGGCGGCTCGAAGTTCACCTACACCAAGGTCCGGGGGTATCACCCCCTGCTCGCGGTCGGTGCCGCCAGCTCCACCGGAGCCGGTACCGGCGACATCCTGCACGACCGGCTCCGGGGTGGCCCGGCCCACAGCGGTCGCGGCGCCAGCAGCTTCGTCACCGAGACCATCTCCCGGATCCGGGCGGCGGGGGCCACCGGCCAGCTCACCCTGCGGGCCGATTCCGGCTTCTACTCGGCGGCCGTCGTCGATGCCTGCTGCAAGGCGGACGTCCGCTTCTCGATCACGGTGCGGCTGCAGCGCGGTCTCCACGCGCTCATCGGTGCCATCCCCGAGCAGGACTGGACCGCGATCCCGTACTGGCTGGAGGGGAGCGCCGACGTGGCCGAGACCACCTATATCCCCTTCACCAGCCGCAGGCGCAAGCAGGCCTTCCGGCTCATCGTCCGGCGGGTGATGCCCACCCCCGGGAGCCAGCTGGCGCTCCAGGGCATCGGCTACACCTACCACGCCTTCATCACCGATCGCGCGGGCACCACGCTGGAGCTCGAGGCCGACCACCGCCGCCACGCGGAGATCGAGAACACCATCCGCGACGTCAAGTACGGCATGGCGCTCAATCACATGCCCTCGGGTCGCTTCGCCGCCAACGCCGCCTGGCTGGGCTTCAACGTGATCGCCCACAACCTCGCCCGGTGGATCACGCGGCTGGGTCTGGGGGAGACCCTGCTCACCACCAAGACCGTCCGCACCCGCTTCATCGCCCTGCCCGGCAGACTGGCTCGGACGGGCCGCCGCGTCCACCTCCATCTCCCCGCGAACTGGCCCTGGCAGGAGGCCTTCCTGGCCGCGCGGGAGAGCCTGGCCTCACTCGTCATCCCGACGGCCACGCCCGCGTAACCGCTGCTGCGTTCCGCATCGCTGGTTCCCTGCTTCCGGTCGCCCCGGTGCCCGCGATCATCGCGTCATCTGACTCGATCAGTCCCCACCCAGCCCGACCACCAGACCTCATCCGCAGTCCGGCCTTGCTGATCCCGAATCCCCTCGCCTCAGGGCGTCGCTCTGCTCCTCATCGGTGGATCCGGGCTTAGCCTGGCCGAGTTGGGTCCGCTGGTGCTGGTGGCCTTCCTCGGCGGTGCCCTGGCCGACTCGGTGGACCGGCGCGGGATGGTGCGCTGGACCGAGGCCGGCCGCTGCCTCGCCACCACGGCGCTGGTGTTGAACTGCAGCCTTCCGCACCCTCGGCTCTGGGCACTCTTCCTGTCCGGTGCGGTGACCGCCGGACTGGGCGGGCTCCAGCGTCCCTCCCTGGACGCCCTGGCGCCCCGCCTGGTCGAGCCGGCCGAGGTACCAGCGGCCGCTGCGGTGAGTAGCGCCGGAGGGACCTTGGCCAGGTGCTGGGGCCACCGGTGGCCGGGGTGCTCCTGGCCACCGTGGGACTGGGGGTGACCTACGGGATCGACGTGGCCACGTTCGTGATCTCTGTGGCGGCCCTGGCCAGAGTGAGAGCGGTACCGCCTCCCCCGGGCTCCGGAGGGGTGAACCTCCACGCCGTCCGGCAGGGAATCCGATATGCCGCCTCCCGGCAGGAGTTGCTGGGACCCTACCTGGTCGACATTGGGGCGATGGTGTTCGGAATGCCCACCGCCCTCTTCCCCCAGGTGGCGGCCGCGAGGGGTGGGGCGAGAGTGCTGGGCCTGCTGTACGCGGCGCCGGCCCTGGGCGCTCTGCTGCTCAGCCTCACCAGTGGTTGGACCACCAGGGTGCGTCGCTACGGACGGGCGGTGGCGGTCGCCGCCTCGATCTGGGGGTTCGGGGTGATCGGTTTTAGACTGGCTCCCAGCCTCCCCTGGGTGGTGGTGGCCCTGGTGGTGGCCGGCGCCGCAGACGAAGCCAGCGCCGTGTTCCGCAGCGCCATGCGGAATCTCACCATCCCCGATTCCCTGAGGGGTCGGCTGGCGGGCATCGAGATGCTGAGCTACGCTTCCCGCCCCGCTGTCGGCAACGCCGAGGCAGGTCTGGTGGAGGCGCTCTTCGGATTGCAGACCTCCATCGTGTCGGGCGGAGTGCTGTGCGTCGCCGCCTGCTTCGGCCTCTCGCTGGCACTGCCCAGGTTCTGCCGCTAT
>PLAX01000199.1 GCA_003135255.1 Candidatus Dormiibacterota bacterium
TCTTCGCCTGGCGCCAGCCGGGGCTCCCCGAGAATCTCTGCCTGCTCCGAATGGACGGCAGTCCCTGGATCGTCTCGATCGCCGCGGACCGCATCGGCTACGTGGAGTTCACGCCGTTCGAGAAGCTGCTCCTCGGGCGGGCAGCTCCTGGCCTCGCCGCCGTGCTGGCCCACCAGGGTGCCAGGGACGCTGTGCTGGCCGCCTTTGAGCGGCGCCTGGAGGACGCTGCCGACGCCCTGGAGGCGGATCTCCTCGTCTACACGCGGGCGCTTGCCGAGGAGGGTCGCGAGGGCATCGTGGCGGCCGTCCACGACTGGCTGTTGTCAGGCGAGCTGCTGAGGGTCGGGGCTGCAGTCCACGTGGTCGCCCGGCTGGGACTGACCGAGCTCGAACCCGAGCTCGCGCATCTGGCGGAGATGCTGCGCCGTGACCAGCTGCCGGGACCCACCGTCTATCGCTCGAGCCCGGTGCTCCGCGAACGCTGGCGCATCCGCTTCGACCGTCGCCTTGCCGAGGCGATCGCGGTTCTGGAGACCATCCGCTCGGGTTGACCACCCCGGCCGCCGGGTTCGCCCCCGTGCGTCCGGTCCGGGCTCACTTGAAGCCGAACTCCTGGAGAACCTGCAGGGCGGCGGGGCCGAGAAGGACGACGAAGAGGGTGGGGAAGATGCAGCAGGCCATCGGGAAGAGCATCTTCAACGGGGCCTTCGCGCCGGTTTCCTCGGCTCGCTGGCGGCGGCGCCGCCGGATCTCCTCGGACTGGATGCGCAGCACGTTGGCGATGCCGACGCCGAGCTGCTCCGACTGGATGATCGCCTGGATGAAGTTGTTCAGCTCATCCACCTTGTTGCGCCTCGCCATGTCGTCGAGTGCCTCGATGCGCGGGCGTCCCAGTCGGATCTCGTTGAGCACCTGGTTGAACTCGGAGGCGAGAGCGTTGCGGTACTTGTCGCAGACCCGGCCCAGGGCGGCGTCGAAGCCGAGTCCGGCCTCGACGCTGATGGTGAGGAGGTCGAGTGCCGATGGCAGTGCCAGCAGGATCTCCTTCTGGCGGCCGCGCATGCGGCGGGAGATGGTGGCGTCGGGCAGCAGGTAGCCGATGACGATGCCGGCGACGGGGCCGAGGAGGAGCTGGGGCATCGGCATCCGGAGCAGGGCGGCGAGGGCGAGCCCGAAGAAGCCGACGAGGATGACGGCGATGATCCGCAGCACCAGGAAGCCGCCCACGGTGAGCCCCCAGGGCCTGCCGGCCAGGTTGAGCTTCTCCTGCAGGGCCTGGGTGCGCTGCTGGTTGTTCCGGGCGGCGAGACGGCGTCCCCAACGATCCAGGGTCGGCCGGAGGACCCGATCGAAGAACGGCAGGGTCATCTCCACCTCGGCCAGGCTCTGGACGGCGCGCCCGGACTCGGTGAACTGGGCGAGGCGGGCTTCCAGGAGGTCCGCCTGGGGCGACCGGGCCTGACGGAGCCAGAGGACCACGAGGGCCACCGAGCAGGCTGAGAGAGCGCCGGCGAGGTAGGCGATCATACCTGGATCCTGACGATCTTCTGGATGATCGCCGTCCCCACCAAGATGCTCAGGACACCCGCGCCCAGCATCACCCAACCGAGGGTCTCCTTGATCATCGGCGCGAAGTACGACGGTTCCACGAAGAAGAGGAAGAGGGCGAGACCGACCGGCAGGAGCGTGATGATCATGCCCGACATCCGGGCCTGCGCTGTGATGGTTCGGATCTCACCGTGAATGCGCACCCGCTCACGGATCGTGTAGGCGATCGTGTCGAGGATCTCGGCCAGGTTGCCTCCGACCACGCGCTGGATCTGCACCGCGGTGACCATCAGGTCGAAGTCCTCTGACTTGTTGCGCTGCACCATGTGCTGGAGAGCGTCGTCGACGGGGATGCCGAGCGCGATCTCGCGGGTGGCGCGGGCAAACTCCTCGGAGATGGGCGGTGACGCGTTCTTCGCCACCGTGCTCATCGCCTGGGCAAAGGAGAGACCGGCCTTGAGCGCGTTGCTGAGCAGGATGATCGTGTCTCCGAGCTGATTCTCGAAGGCGCGGGTGCGCCGGGTCTGGCGGAAGCGGAGGAAGATGCCGCTCGCGATCCAGATGACGATGGGGCAGGGGATGAAGGCGATGAATGTGCCGAAGCGCAGCCAGAAGATGGCACCGACCACCACCCCCACGCCGGCGACGATCAGCATCCATTCGGAGGCCTTGAGCCGCAGCCCGGCCTTCTGGAGGTCCTCGGCGAGCTTGCCCGCGTAAGAGCCCCGGGCGAACACCGGGTTGATGGCGTCGGTGAAGCTGTCGAGAGCATCGCGGAGGGGGTTCCCGCTCTTGATCCGCTCGGGCTGGGGGGGCCGCTGACCGCCCATGTACGCGCTCAGCCGGCGGGCCACCTCGTCGGCCTCCGTCCGGCTCCGGGTCGCGATCAGGGCGACCCAGCAGAGCAGGAAGCAGGCCACCAGGACCGCCGCGAGCAGGGGAAGGAAGTCGGTCATTGCCGGGCCCTACGTCCGTGTGTCCTTCGGCACTCCCAGGATCACGAGCCTGCGAACGCCCCGGCCAGCGACGACGGCGTCACCGGTTGGTCGGAGGCGGACGGTGCCGGGCTGGCACTGACGTTGCTCTCGATCTTGGGGACGAAGGCGCCGCTCGAGTTGGTGGTGCCGTATTCACTGGTCGGGCGGAGCACGTACTTGAGGACGAGCGCGGGGTTGCCGCCCGCGACCGCCGTGTAATTACCGGTCAGCAGCGCGGTCATCTCCTCAGCCTGCGACCGGGTCATCTCGACCACGAAGTAGCTGGGCGCCGACAGGCTCGGTGCGGCTGTCGTCGTCGCCGTTCCGCTCGCAGGGGTGGTGGTCGGCGCCGCGTAGCCGACTGCCAGCACCGGGATGTCCTGGAAGACGTACTGGACCTGGTGGCTGGTCGTGGCGGAGGTGCCCAGGTCACCGATGATGTCGATCTGGTCGCCGGCCAGGATGTAGTAGCCGACGGTCATCTGATCGACCGTGGTGTCCGGCGTTGCCCCGTGGGCCGGGATGGCCAGGGCCACGGCGTTGTTGGCGATCGGGAGCTGGTTGCCCGGAGTGGTCAGGGTCGAGGTGCCGCTCGCGCCAGGGGTGGCTTGCAGCAACTGCTCGGTGATCGGGGTCCCGGCCGAGACCGCGACGGGGAGCGTCTTCCCGATCACCTGGGTCGTGGTCGTGTAGAAGTTGGTCGGGAGATCGATGTTCAGGTACTCGCGAGTCGTGAGATCGGCCACCGAGAGCTGGGAGCCGGCGGTGATCGCCGTCGCCGCCACGACCACCGGGGTCTCGGGCTGGGCCGGAGTGGTGCTCGACGATCTGGAGACGGCGATGTAGACGACCACGCCTGCGAGCAGGGCGAAGATGATGCCGCCAACGAGAAGGATCCGGTTCTGAGGTTTGTTGGAGGGGATCGCCACTTGCTTTCCTCTACTGGTACCCGCGCCGCCATCACCCCGGGCTGGGTGCGGTGCGGGACACGGTTGCTGCGGCTGAGGCCGGTCGACCGAGTGTGAACGAGACCGGCGAACTGGATGTCACTGCTCGGTAACAGATGAGTGCGCCTTCTCCACACCATCGGAGGACGCTCATGGGTCCATCCTCCCGGTGGTCTGGGCCCGCATCAGCATCTCGAGGACATCATCCCGATAGGGGGCGATGGTCGCGATCTTGCGGAAGATCCGGAGTGCGCCGTGGTTGTCCCCGCGCAGCCGGGTGAGACGTGCGATGCGTTCCAGGTATGAAACCGCCAGATCGATGTCCTGGTCATCGATGCAGATGTCGGCCAGGCGCGCCAGGGGCGGCTCGTAGACCGGGTCGGCGCGAGATGCGGCCAGGTAGCAGTTGAGCGCCGCGTTGCGCTTGCCCAGGCTTCGGCACCGATCGCCCGCATCGAGGGCGAGCTCGGCGACGGCCTGGCCTCCGAGCTCCTGGGCGGCCTGCTGGAGCATGGCGGCGACATCGTCGCACCGCTTCTTGCGCAGCTTCTCGCCCACGCCGGCGCGGAGCGCGACGAGATCGCGCTCCGGGACGTCATCGACCGCTGGGGCGGGTGCTCCACCGTCCGCTGGCGGCGTCAAGTGCAGTTCCACCGCGTCCGGCTGGCGCACCGCCCAGCCGGACGCGATCTTGAGGGGGGTGGCTCCAGCGACCGGTGCGGGGCTCGCGGGGAGCCATCCCTCGGCCGCGTCCCGCCAGTCCTCGCGCACCTCTTGGTGAGGGGGGCCGGTCGCCGGCTCGAAGTCTGCGATGCTGGGTGCGGGCGCCGGGCTGGTGACCGGCGCCTCGCGCCTCACGGCAGGCGGCGTCCCGGGGGCCGGCCACGGGGACGACCATCGGGCCAGGTCGGGCGGCCCGCTCCGGTGCGGTGGATCAGCGGCGGGAGCCGCGGGCGAGGGCCCCACATCCTGGAAACGGGTTCCGTCGGAGGCGGACGACACCGGAAGGTCGTCGGGCGAGAGCAGCTCATCGCGGAGTCCTTCGGCGAGCGGATCGCGCGCCCCCCTCAGCGTGGGCGTCACCGGCTTTGGCCACGTCGAGGGGTCGGAGAAGGAGGCCCGACGGCGGGTCGGCGCGTGAGCCTCCACCGGCGTTTCGACCTCGCCGATGCCGGACGCACCGGAGGGCGCCGCCGTGTCCGCCACAGTCCCCTTTCCCTGTTGCGGTGCTCGGCTCGTCAGCAGGTCGTCCGGGTCGCCGATGTGGAAGCTGAACTGAGGAGGTGACGATCCGGAGCCGTCCTCCCCCGCCCCGCTGGCCACGTCCTCCTCCGCCAGGGGGTTGGTGGCGTCGGGAGGCGAACCGGGCGACTCGGGAAGGGGATACGGGAACTCCGGCTGCGGGTAGCTGAACTCCGGCGCGGCGTACGTGGGCTCGGGGCGGGCGTACGCCGACTCGGAATCTGGATACGTGGATTCCATGAGGAGTCGGTTCGGCTCGGCAAGGGGGTACATGGGCGGGAAACGGTGCGGTTCGTCGCCGTTGGACGCGGGAGTCAAGGAGCCGACCTCGGCCAGCCGCAGCTCGGCAAAGCCAGCGGCCAGGTCGGCGCCGTCCATCGCCTCGTCGTCGTCCGGGGGAGGAGACTGTCCCGCCGCCTCGTTCCGATCGGAGCTGCTCAGCGCGTCGAGGGAGAGGAGGTACTCGTACACGTGGCGGCGCAGCCGCTTGCTGAGCGCCGGGGCGATGTCGACGGCGCCCATGTCGGCGGCCAGCTGGGTCGCGGCGTCGACGATGGAGAGCAGTCCTGCCTCGTCGAGCCGGCCAAGGCGTATGGCCTCGGCGAGTCGCTGCTCCAGAAGGTCGGCCAGACCGGGGACGTGAGGAGCCACCGTGGCGACGCCGTCCTGCCAGCCGCGCCGGATCATCCCCAGGGTGTCGTAGCTCATGTCAGCCGCTCCGGGGCACCCGCCGCGTCCTCCTGGAGGTCGTCCTCGGTGAGGATCTGGCGGACCTTGCGGACGCCGTAGTAGACGATCACTCCTGCGATCAGCAGCACCAGACCGGCGAAACCGATGGTCTGGAGGTAGCCGGCGGCCGTCCCGGCACCGGGGAGGATCTCGATGACCCTGTCGGCGTCGGCGATCGCCGATCGCTTGATGGTCCAGGAATCCGGCAGGGCGTTGTAGTCACCCTTGGTCCGCACCAGCACGTCGCCGCTCTGGTCGTGGCTGAGCCAGACGATGCGGTGGACGATGGTGAGCTTGGTGTCGTTGGGGTCGGGGAAGACCATGATGTCTCCGACCTGGAGCTGGCCCGCCGGGAGGTTCTCGGTGACCACCAGGGAACCGATCGGGATGGTCGGCTGCATGCTCCCGGTGACCACCTCCTCCAGGTGGTGCCCGGTGACGACCAGCCCGACCACGATCGCGCAGAAGATCGTCACCAGCCCCAGGGCCGCGGCGATCAGGAGGTTGACGACGTGGCCGCCGGCTGCCCGCCAGACCGGGAGGCGCTCCTCCATCGGGAGCGCCGGGAGGGTGGCCGGAACGCTGACCGGGAGAGGGGCCGCCACGGTGGTGACCGCGACGGGAATGTCCGGCACCGTGGTGGCGGCCGCGGGCGAGGCATTCACCTCGGTCAGGGTCGGGGACGACCGCCCGGCGAGGATGACGCTGGCAGGGTTCGGGTGCGCGACGGCCGGCACCTCGGCGAGGGGGGCGGGGATGGACGGTGCCATGGCGGCGAGCAGCCAGGCGGGCGGCGACGTGAGCGCGGCCGGGGCCACCGGGATCGCCGGTACCGCCACCCGCAGCATCCGGGAGATGCGGGTGGCGTCGAGTGGAGAGGCACGCCGGCAGGCCACCTGGAGGCGGCGAGTCCGGACCGGCAGGGCGACGTTGGGGACGGTCGAGGCGATATCCAGCCGGGCCAGGAAGGCCCGCCGGCGCGGAGCGGCGGGGAGGGCCGGGACCGAGCTCTCGACGGCCACGGGGGTTGTGGGAGGGGGGAGGGGCACCGAGGTCGCAGGTGCGGCCGGTGGCGGCGCCGGCACCAGCGGCTCGGGCATCCGGAGGATCGTCGCCTGTCGGAGATGACGGCGTTCTGGCCGGGGGGCGCGCTGGGCAGGCCGGACACCGCCCAGGTCGAGGCTGTCGGTGGCGGACTCGAGATCCGCCACGACGTCCCTGACCAGGTCGTGCAGCTCCTCGGGGAGCGTCACCCTCACGTTGCCCACTAGCGAATTCCCCTGCTGCTTCCGCGCACCATCAAAGGCGGTTTGAGCCGCCCGGCCAATTGTCGGCCCGCCTGGGCGACGCCTCGTGCAACGGGGCGCAA
>PLAX01000056.1 GCA_003135255.1 Candidatus Dormiibacterota bacterium
TCGGTGGCGCCACCTACCAGGTGCCGGTCGAGATCCGCCACGACCGCCGCCAGGCGCTCGCCCGCCGCTGGGTCATCCGCTATGCCCGGGCCCGGGGTGGCAAGAGCATGGCCGACCGGCTGGCCGCCGAGCTGATGGACGCCGCCAACGGGGTGGGAGCGTCGATCAAGCGGAAGGAAGACACCCACAAGATGGCCGAGTCCAACAAGGCCTTCTCGCACTTCCGATACTGATCTGAGCGTGTGGTCCTGAACTCATGAGCATCGCCGTCGCCGGTCGCGCTGTCGCGCTGGAGAAGTACCGGAATATCGGGATCATGGCCCACATCGACGCGGGCAAGACCACGACGACCGAGCGCGTCCTCTTCTACACCGGGCGCATCCACCGGATGGGGGAGGTCCACGAGGGCGCCGCCACCATGGACTGGATGGTTCAGGAGCAGGAGCGCGGGATCACCATCACCTCGGCCGCCACGGCGGCGGAGTGGCGCGGCCACCGTATCAACATAATCGATACACCCGGGCATGTGGATTTCACCATGGAGGTGGAGCGCAGCCTGCGGGTCCTCGACGGAGCGGTGGCGGTCTTCGACGCCGTGGCCGGGGTGGAGCCCCAGTCCGAGACGGTCTGGCGGCAGGCCGATCGCTACCAGGTCCCCCGGATCTGCTTCATCAACAAGATGGACCGGATGGGGGCCGACTTCTACGCCTCCCTGCAGTCGATCAAGGACCGGCTGGGGGCCAACCCGATCCCCATCCAGCTCCCCATCGGCAGCGAGTCCGGCTTCGTCGGGATGGTCGACCTGGTCAACCTGACGACCATCGTCTACCTGGACGATCTCGGCACCACCAGCGAGCGCGGCGAGATCCCCGAGGAGATGAAGGTCGAGGTGGCCAAGTGGCGCCACACCCTCCTGGAGGCCGTCGCCGAGACCGACGACGAGCTGCTCGGCCGGTACCTGGAGGGGGAGGAGCTCTCCGCCGACGACATCCGCAGGGGCCTCCGCATCGGGACCATCAAGACCCAGCTGGTCCCCGTGCTCTGCGGCGCCGCCCTCAAGAACCGGGGCGTCCAGCCGATGCTCGACGCGGTCGTCGACTACCTGCCGTCCCCCCTCGACGTGCCCCCCATCGAGGGGCACATCCCAGGGGCGGAGAAGCCCGGCCGCCGCCTGGCCGACGACGACCAGCCCTTCGCGGCGATCGCCTTCAAGATCGCCAACGACCCCTTCGTCGGCAATCTCACCTTCTTCCGGGTCTACAGCGGCACCCTGAAGAGCGGCTCCTACGTCTTCAACGCCACCCAGGGGCAGCGCGAGCGGATCGGGCGCATCCTCCAGATGCACGCCAACCACCGCGAGGACATCGAGGAGGTCCGAACCGGCGACATCGCCGCCGCCATCGGGCTCAAATCGACGACCACCGGCGACACGCTCTGCGCCGAGGATTCGCCCATCGTCCTGGAGGCGATGGTCATCCCGGAGCCGGTGATCTCGGTCGCCGTCGAGCCCAAGACCAAGGCCGACCAGGACAAGATGGGCCTGGCTCTGCAGCGGCTCGCGGCCGAGGACCCCACCTTCCGGGTCCACACCGACGAGGACAGCGGCCAGACCGTGATCTCAGGGATGGGCGAGCTCCACCTCGAGATCATCGTCGACCGCATGCTCCGCGAGTTCAAGGTCGACGCCAGCGTGGGCAAGCCCCAGGTCGCCTACCGGGAGACCATCACCATCCCGGCCCACGGCACCGGGCGGTTCGTCCGCCAGACCGGCGGCCACGGCCAGTACGGCCACGTGGAGCTGGAGCTGCGGCCCCAGGAGCCGGGGAAGGGCTTCGAGTTCCTCTCCAAGATCGTCGGGGGCTCCATCCCCAGGGAGTACATCAAGCCGGTCGAGAAGGGGGTCACCGAGGCCCTCGCCAACGGGGTGCTGGCCGGCTGCCCGGTCGTCGACATCAAGGTCACCCTGGTCGACGGCTCCTACCACGAGGTCGACTCTTCGGAGCAAGCGTTCCAGATCGCCGGCTCGATGGGCTTCAAGGACGGGATGCGCAAGGCCAAGCCGGCGCTCCTGGAGCCGATCATGAAGGTCGATGTACCCATGCCGGAGGAGTACATGGGCGAGGTCATGGGGGACCTTTCGGGCCGGCGGGGGCACATCCTGGGCATGGAAGGGCGCGGGACGACCCAGATCGTGCATGCTCTGGTGCCGCTGGCAGCGATGTTCGGCTATGCCACCGAGCTCCGCTCGATGACTCAGGGCCGCGCCTCGTACTCCATGGAATTCCACCACTACCAACAGCTACCCTCTGGCCTGGCCGACGAGATCGTCGCCAAGGCCAGGTCGTGACCCGCGCACAGAGCAAGCCAACCGGGAGCCAGCACAGGACCACCAGCGAGCAGCAGAGGAACTGAGAAGGCCATGGGCAAGAAGAAGAAATACACCAGTACCAAGCCCCACGTGAACGTCGGGACCATCGGTCATATCGACCATGGGAAGACGACGTTGACGGCTGCCATCACCAAGACCCTCTCTGAACGCGTTGGTGGCCCCAACTCGTTCGTATCGTTCGATCAGATCGACAACGCTCCCGAGGAGAAGGCGCGGGGCATCACCATCGCCACCGCCCACGTCGAGTACGAGACCGCCAACCGCCACTACGCCCACGTCGACNNGACTACATCAAGAACATGATCACGGGCGCCGCCCAGATGGACGGCGCGATCCTCGTGGTGGCCGCCACCGACGGGCCGATGCCCCAGACCCGGGAGCACATCGTGCTGGCCCGGCAGGTCGGCGTCCCCTACATCGTGGTCGCCCTCAACAAGGTCGACCAGGTTGACGACGAGGAGCTGCTCGAGCTGGTCGAGCTGGAGATCCGTGAGCTGCTCGCCCGGTACGAGTTCAACGACGTCCCGGTGGTCCGGGTCTCCGCCCTCAAGGCCCTGGAAGGGGACAAGGAGGCCGGCGACCAGGTGATGGCTCTCATGGAGGCCGTGGACAGCTACATCCCGGTGCCCGAGCGGCCCACCGACAAGCCGTTCATGATGCCGATCGAGGACGTCTTCTCGATCGAGGGTCGCGGCACCGTGGTCACCGGCCGCATCGACCGCGGGATCATCAAGGTCAACGAGCCGGTGGAGATCGTCGGCATCCGGGACACCACCAAGACGACGGTGACCGGCGTCGAGATGTTCCACAAGGAGCTGGATGGCGGCGGCGAGGCGGGCATGAACGTCGGCTGCCTGATTCGCGGCGTCAAGCGCGAGGACGTCGAGCGCGGCCAGGTGCTGGCCAAGCCGGGCTCCATCAACCCGCACACCAAGTTCAAGGCCCAGGTGTACGTCCTGAGCAAGGAGGAGGGCGGACGTCACACCCCCTTCTTCACCGGGTACCGGCCCCAGTTCTACATCCGGACCACGGACGTGACCGGGAGCATCGCTCTGCCCGAGGGCACCGAGATGGTGATGCCCGGTGACAACGTCGAGATGGGGGTGGAGCTGATCACCCCGATCGCCGTCGAAGACGGGATGCGGTTCGCCATCCGCGAAGGCGGTCACACCGTCGGCGCCGGCGCCGTCACCTCGATCGAAAAGTAGCGGTAGGGGAGAAGGCAGCGGCATCGCCATGGCGCAGAAAATTCGCATTCGGCTCAAGGCTTACGACCACCGGGTCCTGGATCAGGCCGCCTCGAAGATCGTCGAGACAGTGGTCCGTACCGGGGCGCACGTCGCCGGGCCGGTGCCCTTGCCCACCAGGATCAGCAAGTGGACGGTGATCCGCTCGCCCTTCATCGACAAGGACTCCCGCGAGCAGTTCGAGATGCGCACGCACAAGCGGATCCTCGACATCCTCGATCCCAACCCCAAGGTGGTCGACGCCCTGATGCGGCTCAACCTCCCGAGTGGGGTCGATATCGAGATCAAGCTGGGTGACCAGCGATGAGCAAGGGGCTGCTGGCGCGGAAGCTGGGGATGACCCAGCTCTTCACCGAGCAGGGCACGGTGGTCTCGGTCACCGTCCTGGAGGCGGACTCCTGCCATGTCGTGCAGGTGAAGACCCCCGGCATCGACGGCTACGACGCGGTCCAGCTCGGCTTCGGAGAGAAGAAGCCCCGCCGCACCACCAAGCCGGAGGCCGGCCACTTCAAGCGCGCCGGGACGCCGCCGCTCGCCCATCTCGCCGAGGTCCGCGACGCGGGCAGCCCCGCCGTGGGAACCCGGCTGTCGGTGTCGCTCTTCGAGGCAGGGGAGCGCGTCGACGTCACCGGCATCACCCAGGGCAAGGGTTTCGCCGGGCAGCACAAGCGGCACAACTTCCACCGCGGTCCGGTGAGCCACGGCTCGCACAACATCAAGCAGGCCGGATCGATCGGTTCGACGGACGCCGCCCGCGTCTTCAAGGGGCTGAAGATGGCCGGCCATCTGGGCGCGTCGCGTGCCACCGTCCTCCGCCTCGAGGTGGTGCGCGTCGATCCCGAGCGCAACCTGCTGCTGGTTCGCGGCGCCGTTCCCGGGCATCGTGACTCCGTGGTCCTGGTCCGCGACAGCGAGCGCAGCGGAGCGCTGGTCTCATGAGCACCGCTCCGGTCGTCGACCTCACCGGCGAGACCCAGGGGGAGCTCGAGCTTCCCGAGACGGTCTTCTCGGTCATCCCCCACGCCACGGTGATGCACCAGGCGCTGCTCCGCCAGCTCGCCAACGCCCGTCAGGGCACGCATGACAGCAAGACCCGCACCGAGGTGTCGGGTGGTGGGCGCAAGCCATACCGCCAGAAGGGCACCGGCCGAGCCCGCCAGGGGTCGATCCGCGCACCCCATTACGCCGGAGGCGGCGTCGTCTTCGGGCCCACCCCCCGCGACCACAGCCTGCAGATGCCGCGCAAGCAGCGACGCCTGGCCCTGCGCAGCGCGCTGAGCGTCAAGGCCGCGGAGAGCCAGATCACCGTCCTCGACAGGATCGAGCTGGAGGAGCCGAAGACCAAGGTGGTGACCGGATTCCTCCAGGCTCTCGATGCCGGCCGCCGGGTGCTCGTGGTGCTCGGCTCCCATCACGACGCCCTCGAGCTGAGCGCCCGGAACCTCCCCGAGGTCCGGGTCATCCTGGCCGGCAACATCTCGGTGCGCGACCTGCTCACCGCCGACACGGTGGTGATGACGCGGGATGCCGTCGAGCACATCGCGGAGGCATGGGGATGAGCCAGGGACGCGCCTTCCACCAGGTCATCCTGCGGCCGATCTCGAGCGAGAAGTCGTACGCGGTCATGGGCGGGCTCAACAAGTACACGTTCGCCTGCCCCTCCCACGTGACCAAGATCGACATCCGCCGGGCCATCGAGGAGGCCTTCCCCGAGCAGAACCTGACCGTGACCGCGGTCAACGTCATGGCCGTCCACGGCAAGGTGCGCAGCCGCCAGTACCGGCGCGGCGGTGGCACTCGGCTGATCGGGAAGAGCCCCGATTGGAAGAAGGCGGTGGTGACGCTGGCTCCCGGGCAGAAGATCCCCGGACTGTTCGAGGGCGTATAGACCGATGCCAGTCAACAAGTACAAGCCGACCAGCGCTGGCCGCCGGTTCATGGCCGTCAGCTCCTTCGAGGAGGTCACCAAGACCACCCCGGAGCGCAGCCTGACCGTCCATCTGAAGAAGGCGAGCGGTCGCAACAACACCGGTCGGATCACGGTCCGTCACCACGGAGGCGGGCACACCAAGCTCTACCGGGTGATCGACTTCCGGCGCACCAAGCGCGACATGGTCGCCCGGGTGGCGGCGATCGAGTACGATCCCAACCGGAGCGCGCGGATCGCCCTCCTGCACTATGCCGACGGCGAGAAGCGGTACATCCTCGCCCCCCTGGGGCTGGCCGTGGGGACCGTCATCAGCGCCGGCGCCGGCGCTGAGATCAAGCCCGGCAACGCCCTGCCGCTCTCCAACATCCCGCTCGGCACGACCATCCACAACCTCGAAGTGCTCCCCGGCCGGGGCGGCCAGCTGGTGCGCAGCGCCGGCGTCGCCGCCCAGCTGATCGCCAAGGAGGGCGATTTCGCCACTGTGCGGATGCCCTCCGGGGAGG
>PLAX01000187.1 GCA_003135255.1 Candidatus Dormiibacterota bacterium
GGTCTTATTTGTGTTGGGGCTTCAACGTGGCCACGGCTAAAGGCGGCACTTCGGTCATCACCCTGCAGTGTCCTGACTGCAAGGAGCGGAACTACACGACCGTCAAGAACAAGCGCAACGATCCAGACCGGATCGAACTGCGCAAGTTCTGCCCGCGGTGTCGCGCCCACACGCGCCATCGCGAAACCAAGTAGCCCCCGCCAGGAGAAGCCAAGCAATGTGGGAAGCCGGCCCCGCAGGCCGCTATGCTGACGGGCCACAGGGGCGTAGCTCAGTTGGTAGAGCATCGGTCTCCAAAACCGAGGGTCGCGAGTTCGAATCTTGCCGCCCCTGCCATCTCGGGTCGGACCCGGCCGGGTAGGCACGGGTCGAGTGTTGGAGGTCGATAGAGGACGTGGCCAGATCGCCGGGCAGGACGGGACTCCCGACAGGGGGGAGCGGAGGACGCCGCCCGAGACGCCTGACCGCCTACTTCCGGGGGGTCTGGGAGGAGCTGCGCAAGGTCGTCTGGCCCACCTGGCCGGAGTTGACGCGGATGACCGGCGTGGTGGTCGTGACCGTGGTCCTCTTCAGCCTCCTGATCGGGGGCGCGGACTACGCTCTCGGGTACGCCGTGAAGCCCATCTACGTTCAGAACGCCAACAACAGCACCGCCACCTCCCCGGCGGTGCCGGCGAGCACCGCGATCCCGAGCACGAGCGCCTCGGCGAGCGCCTCCACCGCCGCCTCCGCGACTCCCACCGCCTCGCCCTCGGCGAGCGCCTCGAGCTGACGGACCCGCCACACTGAGATGACCATGAGCGACACCGCCACTACGACGCAGGCCAGCGACGCCCGCTGGTACGTCATCCACGCCTACTCCGGACACGAGGAGAAGGTCAAGAACAACCTCCTCAAGCGCGTGGAGTCGATGGACATGCACGACAAGATCTTTGAGGTCCTGGTCCCCACCGAGGAGGTGATGGAGATCAAGGACGGCCAGCGCCGGAGGGTCTCCAAGCGGATCTATCCGGGCTACATCCTGGTCAACATGGTCATGTCCGACGAGTCCTGGTACGTGGTCCGCAACACCCCCGGAGTCACCTCCTTCGTCGGCTCGGGCAACAAGCCGGTGCCGCTCGCGGAGAGCGAGATCCGGGGCATCCAGAAGCAGGTGAAGGCCGAGGCCCCGACCAAGGTCTCCGTCGAGTACCAGGTCGACGAGAGCGTGCGGGTGGTCGACGGTCCCTTCACCGATTTCCATGGCAAGGTCACCGAGATCAATGCCGAGAAGGGCAAGCTCAAGGTGCTCGTCAACATGTTTGGCCGGGAGACGCCGGTGGAGCTCGATCTGCTTCAGGTCGAGCGGCTTCGCTAGGGGACGGAGAGCAGAATGGGCAAGAAGAAGGTCAAGACGGTCGTTCGCCTCCAGATCCAGGCTGGCAAGGCGACCCCGGCTCCCCCGGTGGGCACCGCGCTGGGCCCGCACGGGATCAACATCATGGAGTTCTGCCGGGCCTACAACGAGCGCACGGCGGCTCAGGCCGGCATGGTCATCCCGGCCGAGATCACGGTCTACGAGGACCGCAGCTTCAATTTCATCACCAAGACGCCGCCGGCCTACGACCTCCTCAAGAAGGCGGCCGGCGTCGAGAAGGGATCGGCGCAGCCCAACCGCGACAAGGTCGGGACCGTGACCGCGGCCCAGGTCCGGGAGATCGCCGAGACCAAGCTCGCCGATCTCAACGCCTTCGACATCGGGCAGGCGATGCACACCATCGAGGGCACCGCTCGTTCCATGGGCCTGACCGTCGAACCGTAGCCATCCAGTGGAGATCCGCAGGCCGGCGCCTGCACCGCAAGTGGGAGGGCTCACCGAGCCCGCCAGGACCACAGGGAGAACGGCGATGCCCCATCAATTCGGCAAGAACTACCGCATGGCTGCGGAGAAGGTCGAGGCCGGACGCCTCTACCCGCCCCGGGAGGCGGTGGAGCTGGTTCGTGCGACCTCGATGACCAAGTACGACCCCACCGTCGAAGCCCACTTCCGCCTGGGCATCGACCCCCGCCATGCCGATCAGGCCGTGCGCACCACCGTGGTGCTGCCTCACGGCACCGGCAGGACGCGGCGCATCGCCGTGTTCGCCACCGGAGAGAAGGCGCGCGAGGCGCTCGACGCCGGCGCCGACCTGGTCGGCGGTGAGGACCTGGTCAAGCAGGTCCAGGCAGGCCAGATCGACTTCGACGTGGCCCTCGCCACCCCCGACGTGATGGGGCTCGTCGGCCGCATCGGCAAGATCCTCGGGCCCCGGGGACTGATGCCCAACCCCAAGGCGGGGACGGTCACGTTCGACATCGCCAAGGCCGTCCGGGAGGTTCAGGGTGGCCGCATCGAGGTCAGGAACGACCGCCTCGGCAATCTCCATGCGGTCATCGGCAAGGCGTCCTTCGACGACGGCCGGCTGGGGGAGAACTTCGCCGCCCTCATGGACGCCATCATTCGCGCCAAGCCCCCGGCCGCGAAGGGCACCTACCTGAAGACGGTGACCCTCTGCACCACCCACGGACCGGCCATCAAGGTCGATCCCGCACAGGCATCGAAGCTCCAGGTGGCATAGCTCCGCCGTGGCCGAAAAGCCCATCCGCCTGCTCATCGTCGACGACATCCAGTCGACACGCGACAACCTGCGCAAGCTCCTCAGCTTTGAGGACGACATCGAGGTGGTGGGCACGGCTGGGGACGGCAAGGAGGGGGTGGAGGAGGCCCAGAGGCTCCATCCGGACATCGTCCTCACGGACGTGAACATGCCGCTCATGGATGGCATCCAGCTGACCGAGCAGCTCACCCAGGATCTGCCCGCGAGCCCGGTGATCATCATGTCGGTGCAGGGCGAGCGGGACTACCTGCGCCGAGCCATGCAGGCGGGGGCACGTGAGTTCCTGATCAAGCCGTTCAGCCACGACGAGCTGGTGTCCGCAATCCGGCGTGTCTACGCCATGGAGCTCAAGAAGGGGACCTTCCTGGCCCGGACCGCGGAGCCCCCACCGGCGGTGACCTCCGGCCGTTCCGGCCTGGGCGAGGTCTTTGTCGTCTTCTCGGCCAAGGGCGGCGTCGGCAAGTCCATCATCGCCGCCAACCTCGCCGTGGCTCTCGCTCGGGAGACCGACGCCAAGGTCGCCCTGGTCGATCTGGACCTTCAGTTCGGCGACATCGGGGTGATGCTCAACCTCAACCATTCCCGCAGCATCACCGACGTCGTGGACGCCCAGGACCACCTGGACGCGGAGGTCCTCGACGACATCCTCGCGGTCGGGCCGGCGGGGGTTCGCGTGCTCCTGGCGCCCGTCAAGCCCGAGTTGGCCGACCTGGTGACCCCGGATCATGTCCGCATGGTCTTCGCCGAGGTGCGCAAGCTCTGTGACTTCGTGGTCGTCGACGCCTCGAGCCACCTCGGGGAAGCCATCCTGCAGGTGATGGAGATCGCCAGCAAGATCCTGGTGGTCACCGGGCTCACCATCCCGAGTGTCAAGAACGCGCGCCTCACGCTGGGCGTGCTCGAGTCGCTGAACATCGACCCGGAACGCGTCCTGCTGGTCGTCAACCGGGTCGACGGCTACTCCGACTTCAACAAGGAGGCCACGGAGCAGTACCTGCGGGTGCCGGTGACCGTCCAGATCCCCCACGACCCGAAGGCGGTATCCGACGCCTGGAACCAGGGCAAGCCGTTCGTGGAGACCCAGCCCGAGGCCGAGATCAGCCGCGCCATCCGCGAGCTCGTCTTCCGGTTGGTCCCCCAGGAGCAGGCGGCGCTGGCTGGCGGCGACAAGAAACGCCGCCGAGGGATCTTCGGCCGCTGACCGGTCAGTCCGAGGCTGCGGCCTGGCCGGACCGGTTGCGGCCCATGCCGAGCCGTCTCCGCCGCTTGGGGCCGGCGGGATCGAGCGTTGCCGAGTCGGCCTCGGGATGGCCTGGTCCCGGCTCAGCCGGGGTGAGCAGGCCGGCCAGTCGGGCGATGCGGACTGCCGCCTGGCTCTGAGGCTGGGAGAGGACAAAGGGCACCCCGCGGGCGATCGAGGTGGCGACGACATTCGGGTCGTACGGGATCTCCGCGGTCGCCGCGGTCTTCAGGACATTCTCGACGTAGCTGCGCTCCAGCTCACCGGCCCCGTCCCGGTGGTTGACGACGAGCACGAAGCGTGCCGGGTCGACCTTGAGCACCCCCATGACCGCCTGGAGCAGCCGGGCGTTCTTTACCCCCGTGGTGCTCAGGTCGGTGATCACCAGGACCTTGTCGGCCATCTCGACGAGGTCCAGGCTGATCTCGCTGAGGTGGGTGGCGGTGTCCACCACGATGCAGTCGTAGGTGCGCCGCAGCTGCTCGATCAGAGCCCTCAGGTGCTGGGTGGTGACGTAATCCGCCAGCTCGGGGCTGATCGGGGCGGCCAGCACCCGCACCCCACCGGGTCCGTCGACCATCACCTCCTCGACCACGTCGTGATCCGCCACGGCGTTGTTGGCCGCCAGGTCCGCGATGGTGCGCTCGGCGGTGATGTTCAGGAGGATGCCGATGTCGCCAAACTGCAGTGAGCAGTCCAGCAGCGCCACCCGGCAGGTCCGGCTGAGCGACACGGCGAGGTTGGCCGCGATCGCCGACTTCCCCACCCCTCCCTTGGCGCCGACCACGGTGAAGAGCTTGCCCCCGCGTGAGGGTACGGCGTCGGCACCGGCGTCGGCGGCTGCGGAGGCCGCTGGAGTCCCCTTGCGCTGCCCATAGGCGTGCACGCGGCGGATGGCGGACACCAGCTCGTCGCCACTGAAGGGCTTCTGCAGAAACTCACGGGCCCCGGCCAGCATGGCCCGCCGGAAGGCCTCATTCTCGGCCTCCATGGAGAGAAGGATGACGCCCGTGTTGGGCAGGTACTGCACCAGCATCTCGGTGGTCTGGATGCCGTCCATGCCAGGGAGCCCGGCGTCCACCACGGCCACGTTGGGCTGGGTGCGCAGTGCCTCCTGGAGGGCCGTGTCGCCGTCCCCGGCGACGGCACAGACGGTGAGGTCCTCCTCCTGGCCCAGACGCTTGCGGAGGTTCTCGATGATGCGGGCCGATTCGTCGGCGAGGAGGACGCGGATTATTGCCATGCTCCTCAGCCGCGCCCGAGTGAGAATCGCCGGCGGTTGACCCGTGTTCGGGCTCGGTCCGGCTCCTTCGCCGGGGTGTCATCGTCGCTCCCCGCGACGTGGTCCACGAGCAGGCGGAATTGCTTGCTGAACTCCGCCTTCGGCTCGGCGGTGACGATCTGCTGCCCGTTGTCGATGAAGTCGTCCAACCTCGGCTCAAAGGGAAGCACGGTGAGCACCCGGAACCGGAGGCTCTCCTCGACCTCGGAGCGCTGGAAGCTGACCTTGGCCCGGGTCTGATTGAGGACCACGCAGATCTTTTCCCGGTCGACGCCCAGAGACTCGAGGAGCTTGAGGGTGACCTTGGTGTCCTTGATGGCTGCGAAGTTGAAGCTGGTGACGACGACGATCTGATCGGCCATCTCGATGGCCTCCAGGTTGCGTTCTTCGAGGTGAGACGGGGTGTCCACGACGATGAAGTCGTATTCCTTGGCCAGCTCCCGCAGGATGGCACGCAGATTGGCGGTGTTGACGAGATCGGCGAACTCCGGGCTGGCGGGGGCGAGCAGGGCGCGCACCCCCTCGGGTCCGGTGGCCATGACCTCATCGATGAACTCGGCGTCGACCTGCTCGCCCTGCTGGGCGAGGGCGTCGATGGCCGTGGGGTGGCTCTCGGCATGGAGCATCACGGCGACATCGCCGAACTGAAGGTCGAGGTCGACGATGGCGGCCCGCTCTCCGTCGGCGGCGAGGGACACGGCGAGGTTGGTGGCGATGAGCGACTTGCCCACCCCGCCCTTGCCGGAGAAGACCACGACCAGCTCGGCGTGGCCACGTGACCGGTGCCGGGCCGGTCGCGGGCGCACCGGCTGGATCGGCTCCTGCTCTGGCTCGGCGGCCGGCGGCGCGGCCGGGGTCGCCACGGGGACGCCGGGCCATTCCGGCCCGGACGCGAGACCGCTGGCGGGGGGTGGCTCGAAAGCGGCGGTGTCCAGCTGGAAGACCGGTACGGAGCTGGGGAAGGTGACCTCCGCCGGTGCAGGCTCGGTCCATGTGGTGGTGCCGGTGGGGACGGCCCCAGGGAGCCGCTCCGGCCACTCCGTCGCGCCGGTGGGATTGGCGGTAGGGGGCTGCTCCGGCTGAGGCTGCCCCGCCCACTCAGGCGCCTCGCCGGCGCCCACCCCCGGTGGAGGCTCCGTGACCGCCGGGGGCGGGGAGGAGAGCGCCTCGGTCGTGCCCCACGCGAACGGATCACCCAGCGGCTCCCCGGTGGGGGGGAGGGTGGTGTCCATCCCGGGCCAGGAGGCAGCCGGAGGGGCGCTCAGAGCGGGCAGAGGCGGACCGGTCGCCGCCGCACCGCGGATGGCCGTGACCAGATCCACCGGGGTGGCGTCAGCAGGCACGGTGGCGGCGCCGACGTCCTCCAATCGGGTGATGAACGGCTCGTCCGCCGGATCGATCACCACCATGACCCGCAGCTGGGCCGATCGGGAGGCCAGGTTGGCCGCCAGGCTCACGGTGTCGAGGCCGCCAAAGCCGGTGTAGAGAAGGACCAGGTCGGGCCGGAGCGCCTCGAGATCCTCGTCGAGTTCATCGGGATGGCGGATGAAGCCGACCAGGCTCACCTGATCGGCATAGCCGGCGAGCTTGTGCAGCTCGGCCACCGCCTGAGGCGCGTCGCTGGCGATGACCACCCGCACGGCGCCGCCCGAGGGACCGTACTGCATTGGCGGCATGGTACGTCGAAAGCACCGAATCCGGCGGCCCGGGGTGCCCAGCCGGGGGAAATGAAAAGGGGAGCCGCGGGTGCGGCTCCCCTTTTTCGGCAAGTGCCCTGGTGGATTACGTGCCCAGGGAGCTGCTGATGTTCGAGAAGATGTTGTTGACCTGGTGGCCAACCACGGTCAGGATGACGATGACAACGATGGCGATGAGGACGAGGATCAGGGCGTACTCGACCATTCCCTGGCCCTTCTCCTTCTCTTCGAGCTCGGTCTTGCGAACCATGAGCCCACGAAGGCGCTGGTAAAGGTTGCTCAACATATCGGCTATTTCACCTCCTTGTGATACCTAGAGTGGCCGCCATGGGGTCGGCTCGTGCGAACTATGCTCCGAACGCTCCCTCCTGGAATGCGTGAAGTGCGAAGGGACGGTAACAACCGATCTCACATCTTTGGGGGGACCCCAGGCAGTCCTGAAACCCGCGCGGGGGCCCTTCCGGGGAACGGCTTCAACGGCTCGGTGAAGGTGCCGGGTGAGGTCGCCGGCCGGTGCTAAGGTCACCGTCATGGCCTCGTGGAGCAGGTCGAGACCGCCCATCACGATCTCCGGGGTCGGAGCCGAACGCGGCACCGCCGTTCTCGTCGACCTGGCCGGGGACCAGCGCTGCACCCAGCCGGGATGCGGGAGGACCACCGGTCTCGCCTGCGAGTACGTGGATCGCCGCGGCCACGACTGCCGGACGTCGTGGTGCCCCGACCATCGTCTGGTCATCGACGGGCGCGTGTATTGTCGGAGGCACGCCGGCGTGGTCAGCGCCCTGCCCGTCGGCTACGTCGGTCACACCGCCCCGATGCCCGACCTCGAGACCCGCGCACCCTCGCTGGTCAGCTGGGTGGCTCGGGAGGTCGATGCCGACATTCGGCAGCTGCTTCTCGCCGGGCTTCGCGACGACCGGGCCCGACTCGTCACGGACCCCGTTTACCTCGTCTTCATCGGCTGCGACCGGCGCCGCGCCTGGGAGCGGGCCTGGAAGCTGGTGGACTATTCCGGCGAGAGCCTCCGGATCGCGCTCCTCGTCGAGGAGTGCGCGGACGCGGAGGTCGAGGTGCGCGTCAATGCGGAGATCGTGGATCGCCTCACCCCCCCCTGGATCGTCCAGCGGCTCCACGGCGCCACGCCGCCGCCCGAGGTCGACGCTCAGCGACGCAAGGACTTCAATCGCCGCCTTCTCGGCGTGATCCACCAGGGAATCGAGCGCGAGGGATACCAGAGCATGGTCGTCGCCGGGGGCCGCGATGCCGCGGAGGCCATGCTTCGCCGTCCCTGATGGTCAGAAGACCACCTTCCTCCATTATCCTGGTGGCCGCCAGCCCCGCTGCTGGTGCGAAGCGTCCAGAATCATCCCCACAAAGAGAGATGTCGACCATCCGTCCCGCACAACCCGCGCCTCACCTGGAGCCACCGCTGTGATCCAGCGCCGCATCCTCGTCGTGGACGACGATCCCCGGCTGCTCCACATCGTCGAGATGTACCTGGGGATCGAGGGCTATGAGGTGAGGACCGCCTCCAACGGCGAGGAGGGTCTTCGGCAGGTGGACGCCCAACGCCCCGATCTGATCATCCTCGACATCATGATGCCAGGGATGGACGGGCTGGAGGTGTGCCGGCGGATCCGTGGCAATCCGGCCACCGCGGACGTCCCGGTCCTGATGTTCAGTGCACTCTCCGGCGACGACGACGTGGAGCGTGCCCGGCTCGCCGGGGCCAATCACCTCATCACCAAGCCGTTCAACCTGGTCGGGCTTGGGTCGGTGGTGCGCTCCTTCTTCGGATCCGACCAGCCCATCTCCGCCTGACCGTCCCTCCCCCCACCCGCTGGGTCAGCCGGCGGAGTACTGTTCCAGGCGGTCCTGGATGTTGCCGGGGATGACGGGGCTGAGCAGCCTTTGGATCCCCGGCTCCAGATCGACGACGACCTGGGTCAGGACGCCGTGGTCCACGGCGATGGCCGGGGTGGCTCGGACCGTCGAGGAGACATTGGCCGTTGACGGGGGGGCGTCCGCGACCGCCTGGATCACCAGGAGGATCACTCCCAGCTCGAGCCCCCCGACCACAAGGCCGCCCGCGAGCCCGGCGACGCGGTCGAACATGACGGTGATGGCGTTCTTGATCAGGTCGGAGTAGAGGGCGGCGAGGATCTCGATCATCAGCACGGCCACCCCGAACACGCCGACGAACGCCCAGGCGTTGCCGGTCAGGTTGGCGTCCCCGAGCGTCCCGGCCAGCGGGTCGCCCACGTAGTAGGCGGCCAGGGCGCCGCCGTAGACCGCTGCGCAGGCGATGGCACGTCGGACGAGACCGTGGCGCCAACCGAGGTAGCAGTTGACGCCGACGATCAGGACGAGGATCAGGTCGGCGAGCGCCTCGTTGAGGCCGTACCCTGGCACAGCACGCGCGAATCTAGCACGGCCGGCCGGCCTCCGACCGGGGGCCAACGAACCTGTGACGTCCATGTGGCTGGGTGGCCATGGTGAGGCTCCAGGGGCGAGGCGGCTGTGTATCGGCTCGGCCCCTGGTACCATCGCGACCAGGTCGCCGGACAGGCCATCCTCGAGGAGCCCGGTCACGAGCATGGAAAGGAGCTTCATCGCCCGTCTCAGCGGTGTCGACGTCTCCGGTCGCAAGACCTACGACCTTGTCGACGAACCCACCGGCGATGACTACCGGGCCTTGCTCGCCTGTGCCCGCGCCCAGTGCGACACCGCGGTGCTGAGCCTCGACACCAACCGTGACCTCGACCCCGCCGGGCAGGACATCGTCGACCGACTGTCCAGCCAGCTGCGCTCCGAGAGCCGGAACGGCCACGTCCGGCTCCTCCGCTACCAGTTCAGCCAGGCGTGCATCGACGTGCTGGGTGAGGCGTCGGGGCTCTTCGCCTGGCGCCAGCCGGGACTCCCCGAGAACCTCAGCCTGCTCCGGGTCGATGGCAGTCCCTGGATCGTATCGATCGCGGCGGACCGCATCGGCTACGTGGAGTTCACGCCGTTCGAGAAGCTCCTCCTCGGGCGGGCCGCTCCTGGCCTCGCCGCCGTGCTGGCCCACCAGGGTGCCCGGGACGCCGTGCTGGCCGCCTTTGAGCGGCGCCTCGAGGACGCTGCCGATGCCTTGGAAGCGGATCTCCTCGTCTACACGCGGGCGCTTGCCGAGGAGGGTCGCGAGGGCGTCGTGGCGGCCGTCCACGACTGGCTGGTTTCAGGCGAGCTGCTGAGGATCGGGGCCGCGGTCCACGTGGTCGCCCGGCTGGGCTTGACCGAGCTCCAACCCGAGCTGGCGCACCTGGCCGAGATGCTGCGCCGCGACCAGCTGCCGGGACCGACCGTCTATCGCTCGAGCCCGGTGCTCCGCGAACGCTGGCGCATCCGCTTCGACCGTCACCTCGTCGAGGCGATCGCCGTCCTGGAGACCATCCGGTCCGGCTGAGCTCACCGGCCGCCGGGATCGACCCCGTGCGTCCGGTCCGGGCTCACTTGACGCCGAACTCCTGGAGAACCTGCAGGGCGGCGGGGCCGAGAAGGACGACAAACAGGGTCGGGAAGATGCAGCAGGCCATCGGGAAGAGCATCTTCAGCGGGGCCTTCTGGCCGGTTTCCTCGGCCCGCTGGCGGCGGCGTCGCCGGATCTCCTCGGACTGGATGCGGAGCACGTTGGCGATGCCGACACCGAGCTGCTCCGACTGGATGATCGCCTGGATGAAGTTGTTCAGCTCATCCACCTTGTTGCGCCTCGCCATGTCGTCGAGCGCCTCGATGCGCGGGCGGCCCAGCCGGATCTCGTTGAGCACCTGGTTGAACTCGGAAGCCAATGCGTTGCGGTACTTGTCGCAGACCCGGCCCAGGGCGGCGTCGAAGCCGAGTCCGGCCTCGACGCTGATGGTGAGCAGGTCGAGTGACGAAGGCAGCGCCAGCAGGATCTCCTTCTGCCGGGCTCGCATCCGGCGGGAGATGGTCGCGTCCGGCAGCAGGTAGCCGATGACGACGCCGGCCACGGGGCCGAGGAGGAGCTGGGGCATTGGCATCTGGAGCAGGGCCGCGAGGGCGAGCCCGAAGAAGCCGACGAGGATGACGGAGATGATTCGCAGCACCAGGAAGCCGCCCACGGTCAGCCCCCAGGGCCGGCCGGCCAGGTTGAGCTTCTCCTGCAGAGCCTGGGTGCGCTGCTGGTTGTTCCGGGCGGCAAGACGGCGTCCCCAACGATCCAGGGTCGGCCGGAGGACCCGGTCGAAGAACGGCAGGGTCATCTCCACCTCGGCCAGGCTCTGGACGGCGCGCCCGGACTCGGTGAACTGGGCCAGCCGCGCTTCCAGGAGGTCCGCCTGAGGCGACCGGACCTGCCCGAGCCAGAGCACCACCAGGACCAGGGAGCAGGCTGCGAGAGCGCCGGCGAGGTAGGCGATCATACCTGGATCCTGACGATCTTCTGGATGATCGCGGTCCCCACCAGAATGCTCAGGGCGGCCACGCCCAGCATCACCCAACCGAGGGTCTGCTTGATCATCGGTGCGAAGTACGAGGGCTCCACGAAGAAGAGGAAGAGCGCGAGCCCGACCGGCAGGAGCGTGATGATCATGCCCGACATCCGGGCCTGCGCCGTGATGGTCCGGATCTCACCGTGAATGCGCACCCGCTCACGGATCGTGTAGGCGATCGTGTCGAGGATCTCGGCCAGGTTGCCTCCGACCACGCGCTGGATCTGCACCGCGGTGACCATCAGGTCGAAGTCCTCAGACTTGTTGCGCTGCACCATGTGCTGGAGAGCGTCGTCGACGGGGATGCCGAGCGCGATCTCGCGGGTGGCGCGGGCAAACTCCTCGGAGATGGGCGGTGACGCGTTCTTCGCCACCGTGCTCATCGCCTGGGCGAAGGAGAGACCGGCCTTGAGCGCGTTGCTGAGCAGGATGATCGTGTCTCCGAGCTGATTCTCGAAGGCGCGGGTTCGCCGGGTCTGGCGGAAGCGGAGGAAGATGCCGCTGGCGATCCAGATGACGATCGGGCACGGGATGAAGGCGATGAATGTGCCGAACCGCAGCCAGAAGATGGCGCCGATCACCACCCCGACGCCGGCGACGATCAGCATCCATTCGGAGGCCTTGAGCCGCAGCCCGGCCTTCTGAAGGTCCTCGGCGAGCTTGCCCGCGTACGAGCCCCGGGCAAACACCGGGTTGATGGCGTCGGTGAAGCTGTTGAGGGCATCGCGGAGGGGGTTCCCGCTCTTGATCCGCTCGGGTTGGGGGGGCCGCTGACCGCCCATGTAGGCGCTCAGCCGGCGGGCCACCTCGTCGGCCTCAGTCCGGCTCCGGGTCGCGATGAGGGCGACCCAGCAGAGCAGGAAGCAGGCCACCAGGACCGCCGCGAGCAGGGGAAGGAAGTCGGTCATTGCCGGGCCTTACGTCCGTTTGTCCTTCGGCACTCCCCGGATCACGAGCCTGCGAACGCCCCGGCCAGCGACGACGGCGTCACCGGTTGGTCGGAGGCGGACGGTGCCGGGCTGGCACTGACGTTGCTCACGATCTTGGGGACGAAGGCGCCGCTCGAGTTGGTGGTGCCGTATTCACTGGTCGGGCGGAGCACGTACTTGAGGACGAGCGCGGGGCTGCCACCCGCGACCGCCGTGTAATTGCCGGTCAGCAACGCGGTCATCTCCTCGGCCTGCGACCGGGTCATCTCGACCACGAAGTAGCTGGGTACCGACAGGCTCGGTGCGGCTGTGGTCGTCGCCGTTCCACTCGCAGGGGTGGTGGTCGGAGCTGGGTAACCGACGGCCAGCACCGGGATGTCCTGGAAGACGTACTGGATCTGGTGACCGGCTGTGGTGGAGCTGCCCAGGTCACCGATGATGTCGATCTGGTCGCCGGCAAGGATGTAGTAGCCGGCGCTCATCTGATCGACGGTGGTGTCCGCCGTGGCGCCGTGGGCCGGGATGGCCAGGGCCACGTCGTTGTTGGCGATCGGTAGCTGGTTGCCAGGAGTGGTCAGTGTGGAGGCGCCGCTCGAGCCGGGGGTGGCTTGCAGCAGAGCCTCGGTGATGGGGGTCCCGGCCGAGACCGAGACGGGCAGCGTCTGCCCGATCACCTGGGTTGTGGTCGTGTAGTAGTTGGTGGGAAGGTCGATGTTCAGGTACTCGTGAGTCGTGAGATTGGCGGCCGAGAGCTGGGAGCCGGCGGTGATGGCCGTCGCGGAGACAACCACCGGCGTTTGGGGCTGGGCCGGGGGTGTGCTCGACGATCTGGAGACGGCGATGAAGACCACCACGCCCGCGAGCAGGGCAAAGATGATGCCGCCAACGAGAAGGATCCGGTTCTGAGGTTTGTTGGAGGGGATCGCCACTTGCTTTCCTCTGCTGGTACCCGCGCCGCCGTCACCCCGGGCTGGGTGCGGTGCGGGACACGGTTGGTGCGGCTGAGGCCGGTCGACCGAGTGTGAACGACACCGGCGAACTGGATGTCACTACCCGGTAACAGATGGGTGCGCCTTCTCCACTCCCCCCGAGCGCGCTCACGGGTCCAGCCTACCGGTGGTCTGGGCCCGCATCAACATCTCGAGGACATCGTCCCGATAGGGAGCGATGGTCGCGATCTTACGGTAGATCCGCAGCGCGCCGTGGTTGTCCCCGCGCAGCCGGGTGAGACGTGCGATGCGTTCCAGGTATGAGACCGCCAGATCGATGTCCTGGTCATCGATGCAGATGTCGGCCAGGCGCGCCAGGGGCGGCTCGTAGACCGGGTCGGCGCGCGACGCGGCCAGATAGCAGTTGAGCGCTGCGTTGCGCTTGCCGAGGCTCCGGCACCGATCGCCCGCGTCGAGGGCGAGCTCGGCGACGGCCTGACCCCCGAGCTCCTGAGCGGCCTGCTGGAGCACGGCGGCGACATCGTCGCACCGCTTCTTGCGCAGCCTCTCGCCGACGCTGGCGCGGAGTGCGACGAGATCGCGCTCAGGGACGTCATCGGCCGGTGGGGCGGGTGCTCCAGCGCCCGCCGGCGGTGTCATGTGCAGCTCGACCGCGTCAGGCTGCCGCACCGACCAGCCGGCCGCGATCTCGGGGGGGGGTGCTCCGGTGGCCGCTGAGGGGCTCGCGGGGAGCCATCCCTCGGCCGCGTCCCGCCACTCCTCGCGCACGTCGCGGTGAGGGGGGCCGCTCGCCGGCTCGAAGTCTGGGATGCCGGGGCCGGGGCCCGGGGTGCTGCTCGGCGCCTCGCGTTGCACGGAAGGCGGCGGTTGGGAGGCCGGCCATGGGGACGACCAGCGGGCCACGTCGGGCGGCCCGCTCCGGTGAGGAGGGTCAGCAGCGGGAGCCGCCGGCCAGGGCCCCACATCCTGGAAGCGGGTTCCGTCGGGTGCGGACGATACCGGTAGGTCGTCGGGCGAGAGCAGCTCGTCGCGGAGTCCCTCGGTGAGCGGATCGCGCGCCTCCCTCAGCGTGGGCGTCACCGGCTTTGGCCACGTCGAGGGGTCGGAGAAGGAGGCGCGGCGGCGGGTCGGCGCGTGAGTCTCCGTGGGTGTCTCGACCCCACCGGCTCCGAACGCAGGGGAGGGCTCAGCCTTCTCCGCCACGGTCCCCTGATCCTGTTGCGGTGATCTGCTCGACATCAGGTCGTCCGGGTCGCCGATGTGGAAGCTGAACTGAGGCGGGGGCGATGTCGAGCCGTCCTCCTCCGCGCTGCTGGCCCCGTCCTCCTCCGGCGGCGGATACGGGGGGTCGGGAGCCGGATAGAGCGGCTCGGGAAGGGTGTACGGGGATTCCGGTTGCGGATAGCTGAACTCCGGGGCGATGTACCTGGACTCCGGGGGGTCGTACGCCGATTCGGAATCCGGATACGTGGCCTCCCTGAGCTGCTGGTTCGGTTCGGCAAGGGGGTACATGGATGGGAAACGGTGCGGTCCGCCGCCGTTGGACGCGGGTGCCGAGGAGCCGACCTCGGCCAACCGCATCTCGGCAAACCCGGCGGACAGGTCGGCGCCGTCCATCGCCTCGTCGTCCTCCGCGAGAGGAGCCTGGCCCGCCGCCTCGTTCCGATCGGAGCTGCTCAGTGCGTCGAGGGAGAGGAGGTACTCGTACACGTGGCGGCGCAGCCGCTTGCTGAGCGCCGGGGCGATGTCGACGGCGCCCATGTCGGCGGCCAACTGGGTCGCGGCGTCGACGATGGAGAGCAGGCCTGCCTCGTCGAGCCGGCCAAGGCGTATCGCCTCGGCCAGCCGCTGCTCCAGCAGGTCGGCCAGGCCGGGGACGTGAGGGGCCACCGTGGCCACGCCGTCCTGCCATCCACGCCGGATCATCCCCAGGGTGTCGTAGCTCACGTCAGCCGCTCCGGGGCACCGATCGCCTCCTCATGCAGGTCATCCTCGGTGAGGATCTGGCGGACCTTGCGGACGCCGTAGTAGACGATCACGCCTGCGATCAGCAGCACCAAACCGGCGAAGCCGATGGTCTGGAGGTAGCCGGCGGCCGTCCCGGCGCCGGGGAGGATCTCGATGACGCGGTCGGCTTCAGCCGTCCCCGCCCGCTTCAGGGTCCACTGGTCGGGCAGGGCGTTGTAGTCACCCTTGGTCCGCACCAGCACGTCGCCACTCTGGTCGTGGCTCAGCCAGACGATGCGGTGGACGATGGTGAGCTTGGTGTCGTTGGGGTTGGGGAACACCATGATGTCGCCGACCTGGAGCTGGCCCGCCGGCAGGTTCTCGGTCACGACCAGCGAACCGATCGGGATGGTCGGCTGCATGCTGCCGGTGACCACCTCCTCCAGGTGGTGCCCGGTGACGACGAGCCCGACCACGATCGCGCAGAAGATCGTCACCAGCCCCAGGGCCGCGGCGATCAGGAGGTTGACGACGTGGCCGCCGGCGGCCCTCCAGACCGGGAGGCGCGCCTCGATCGGGAGCGCAGGCAGGGTGGTCGGCACGCTGACAGACAGAGGTGTCGCCACCGGGGCGGCGACGAGCCTGGCGGGTGCGGGAGTGTCGGCCACCGTGGTGGTGACCACCGCCGGGGGCGGGAATTCAACCTCGGTCAGAGCCTGTGCCGGTCGCCCGGCGAGGGTGACGGTGGTGGGGCCCGGCGGCGCGACGGCCCGCACCCCGGGGAGGGGGGCGGGGACGGGCGGTGCCATGGCCGCGAGCAGCCAGGCGGGCGCTGAGGTCAGAGCGGCCGGGGCCACCGGGATCGCCGGCACCGCCACCCGCAGCATCCGGGAGATGCGGGTGGCGTCGAGCGGAGAGGCGCGCCGGCAGGCCACCTGGAGGCGGCGGGTCCGGGCCGG
>PLAX01000186.1 GCA_003135255.1 Candidatus Dormiibacterota bacterium
CGATGACGCGGACCTCGTCCAGATCCGGGATCGACACCGCGTCGAGCAGGCCCACCAGGCTGACCTCTCCTTGGGCGTCGACCCGGCCGCGGAGGGCGTTCTCCACCGCCTCGGGCTGCTCGCTCATCTCCTTGAGCATGAAGTGCGGGTAGCCACCCTTCTGGGCCTGCTCGACGTTCCAGTCGACGTCGATGGTCCGCGGGGTGACCGGGGTGCCGTCGAGCGAGGTGATCACCAGTCCCTCGCGCGTGCCGGCGACCACCTCGTCCTCCCCGATCAGGGTGACCCTGCGGATGTAGGGGATCAGCGCGGTGATGTCGCTGCTCAGGAAGGCCTCACCGTCGCCGAAAGCCGCCACCAGCGGGGCGTTGCGGCGGGCGCCGACGATGGTGTCGGGCTGGTCGGCGGAGATCACCACCAGGGCGTAGGCGCCCTCGACACGGCGGAGCGCAGCCCGGGTCGCCTCGGCGAGGTCCCCGGTGAACAGCTCCTCGATCAGGTGGGCCAGCACCTCGGTGTCGGTCTCGCTGCTGAGCTGGTGCCCGCGGGCGACCAGCTCGGCGCGGAGCTCGCGGTAGTTCTCGATGATCCCGTTGTGGATGAGCTGGATGCGCTCCTTGCAGTCGTGGTGCGGGTGGGCGTTGACCACCGTCGGGCGTCCGTGGGTGGCCCAGCGCGTGTGCCCGATGCCTATCGTCCCCTCCGGGACGCCGTCACGCTCGCAGCGGGCGACCAGGTCAACCACCTTGCGGTCGCTCTTGACCACGGTGTGGCGTCCGCCATTGGCCCCGTCGAGGACCGCGATCCCCGCGGAGTCGTAGCCGCGGTACTCGAGGCGCTGGAGGCTGTCGAGGAGCACGGGGGTGGCCGGGCGGGCTCCGACGTAGCCGATGATGCCGCACATCAGCGGCAGGCTCCACTCACAGGGTCTCCCTCCAGGTTCTGTCGCCCCTCCCAGGTCCAACGGGCGCCGCCGCGCCCCGGTTACGCCTCATGTGGCGGCGCTTGGGCTGGCCGCCGGGGAGGTGGCGGCCGGGGTCGGGGTGGGGAGCAGGGACACCGTGATCGTCACCGTCGCCGAGGCGGCGCTGGCGGTGATCCCGGTCGGCGTCTCGATGGGCACCTTGTAGGTCACCGTCCCCGTCTGGCCGGCGACGTCGATGCCGCCGGTGGTCACGGTTGCCAGCGAGGCCCCGTTGATGATGTCCTGCGAGCCGGTGAGCGTCACCGTCATCGGGCTGTAGGTGTCGACGATGACCTGGGTGCCGGCGGCCGCCCCGGTGATGTTACCGAGCACGACCGAGCTGGTTCGGGTGGTGTCCACCCCCACCACGGCGATCGCCACGTTGACCGCGGCCGGACTGAGGTTCACGTCGGAGAGGTACCTGCCCTGAGCGCTGTAGGGGTAGACGCGGATGCCCGACGTGTCGAAGTTTGCCCGCTGGTTGGAGAGGTCGATCGGCGGCTGGGTCTTGATCACGATGCCGACCAGCTCGTGCTCCGGCCCGGTGGCCGTCACCGTGGCCGGGGTCGCCACCCCGGGGTTGTCCTGGTAGCCCGCCGGCGGGGCATGGCTGACCTCGATCTGGACCGGCTCGCTGGCGGTCCCGGTGCTGTCGACCTCCGCCTCGAGCGACACCGGCGGGTCGTCGAGGTCGATGTTGGGGTCGGAGTTGGTGATCTTCACCGGCAGCCTGACGGTCGCCGGGACCTGGTCCCCGACCACCTTGACCGCGGCATAGTCGACGGTGACCTGGAGGCTGGATTTGCTGAACGAGTTGAGGTGGTCCTCGGTCCCGGTGATATCCACCGTGAGGTTGGGGATGGCCTGGGTCAGCAGATAGCCGGCGGGCAGGCTGACGTCCGGCGACGGGGGCTGCGGCACCGGGATCGAGATCGATCGGGTACCCGGAGGGTTGGTCGCCAGGACGACCCCGGCCCAGCTGAAGATGGCCAGCACCACGGCGAGCAGCTTGAGCCGCCAGTTGCGGCGGACAAAACCGGGCATCAGGGGTTGCGCCGGCCCAGCGCCCGCAGGGCCGCCCCGCTTCGGACCAGGGGCCGGATGCCGGTGCCGGTCCGGCGGGCCACCGGTCGGAGCACCAGGGTGGTCAGCATCTCCTGGAGCTTGTCGTGGTCCAGGCCACGGTAGAGCTTGCCGGCGTAGGCCAGGCTGATCAGCCCGGTCTCCTCACTGACAATCAGGATCACGGCGTCGGACTGCAGGGTGAGCCCGAGTGCGGCGCGGTGCCGCGTGCCCATACGGCCCACCCCGGGAAGCGCCTCGGCGAGGGGGAGCACGCAGCCGGCGGCGATCAGCCGGGTGTCGCGGATGATGACCGCCCCGTCGTGGAGCGGCGAGCCCACGAAGAAGATGGTGGTGAGGATCTCGGCGGTCACGTCGCCATTGACCCGCACCCCGCTCACCGCGACATTCTCCAGACCGGTCTCGCGCTCGAAGACGATCAGAGCGCCGGTGCGCCCCTCGCTGAGGGTGGCCGCGGCCCGGATCACCGCCTCCACGGTCCGCGCCACCGGCTGGGTGTGCCGTCCCAGGATGAAGCCCACCGTGCCCAGCCGCCCGACCTGGTCCAGGGCCCGGCGCAGCTCGGGCTGGAAGAGGACGATCACGCCGATCAGGATCGCCGTCCCGGCGTTGGCGAAGATGAACTGGAGGAGCCGGAGCTGGAAGGCCTGGGCGAGCAGCCCGATCACGAGCAGCACCGCCAGCCCGACCAGCAGCTGCACCGCCTGCGTCCCCCGGATCAGCTTGAAGAGCTGGTAGAGCAGGAAGGCGACGATGACGATGTCGACGATGTCGCGGATGCCGACCGCGCCGAGGAAGACGAGGGCGCTGTGGATGAATTCAGTCATGAGGGAATCACGCCGCCCCGGCCGGCCGCGCGGCCACTCTGGAGCTCACCGCTGAAGATCAGGCTGAGCAGCGCCTCCTGCGCCCAGAGCCGGTTCTCGGCCTGGTCGAAGACGACGGACTGGGGACCGTCGAGGACCGAGTCGGTGATCTNNCGTTGACCTGCAGGTGGGCAAAGTCGTCGCGGCGCTGCTGCTGCTCCGCCTCCTGCCCCATGCTGGTCCAGACGTCGGTGTAGATGATCTCGGCGTCCTCGAGGCTCGCGGCCGCCTCATGGGAATGGCGGACCGGCGAACGGCCTCCGCCGAGCGCGTCGGCGCGCTCCAGCACCGCGGGGTGCGGCTCGTAGCCCTCCGGCCCGACCACGCGCAGGTCGATCCCGAGCAGCGTGGCCGCGAAGATCCAGGAGGTGCAGACGTTGTTGCCGTCGCCCACGTAGCAGACCCGGGCGCCCGCCAGGTGGCCGAGCTGCTCCCGGATGGTCAGGCAGTCGGCGAGCACCTGGCAGGGATGCTCACGGTCGGTCATGGCGTTGACCACCGGACCGCGAGCTGCGCGCGCCATGGTGACCAGGTCCCGATGGTGGCTGAGCCGGGCCACGATGCCGTCGACATAGCGGTCGAGGATGCGGCTGATGTCCGCCGTCGACTCCCGCTCGCCGATCTGGATCTCGCTGTTGAAGAGCGGGATGGGGTGCCCGCCGAGGT
>PLAX01000105.1 GCA_003135255.1 Candidatus Dormiibacterota bacterium
CCATGGCCGGGCCCAGCACGATGGAGATGTCATTCGGCGAGCGGTGCAGCACCTTCTGCAGGTAGGGCGCGCCCAGCGCGTAGATGGTGAAGACCATGATCAGCGCCAGCCCGAGCTGGATCATCCCCCAGCGCAGCGCCGGGCCCCGGCGGAGGATGCCGAGCCCGTCCTGGAACTCCTGGAAGACGTGGGTCCGGGGGCCCGCACCCGCCTCCACCGCTCGCAGCGGCGCGCCGATCCGCCAGCAGGAGAGCGCGGCCAGCGCGAAGAGGCCGGCGGCGATGTAGAAGGGGACGAGGTCGCCGAAGAGGATCAGGCAGATGGGCGCCAGCACGCTGCCGAGCAGGAGGGTGAAGATCACCGTGGTCATGAAGAGGGACATGGCGCCCTGGATCTGCTCGCGGCTGACCAGGGAGGGGATGCTGGCCGCCTCGGCCGGAGCAAAGACCTGACCCACCGAGCTGAAGAGGAAGGTGATGATCAGCAACGGCCATGCCTGGTGCTGGAGGAAGGGGATCAGCTGGGTCACCGGGATGAGAACCAGGAGCCCGGCTCGGAGCAGGTTGGTGAGCATCATCAGCGACCGCTTGTCATGGCGGTCGGCGTAGACGCCGGCGGGGGCGGAGAGCAGCACCCCGGGAAAGGTGAAGGCGACCGCCACCGCCGCCACCGCCGTGGTGAGGCCGGTGAGGTCGTAGACGACGACCAGGAGCGCGAACTGGATGAAGTTCTGAGCCAGCTGGCTGCCGCACTGGGCCCCCCAGAGAAAGCGGAAGTCCCGCCGGCGGAGGACGCGGGCGAAGCCGGCGGCATCGTCGGGGTGAGGCGGCACCGCCGGACGGACCGCGTGCAGGGGCGGGACGTGCTGGGGCACCGGCTCGGGGAGGCGGTCCTCGTTCATCCCATCTCCCGTGCGGCCCGGGCCAGGCATCGCCATTCGTCGAGGTCGAGGGTCTCGGGCCGGCGCCCCGGGTCCACACCGCAGTGGTCCAGCACCGCCTCGACCAGTTCCGCGCGGTCGCCGAGAGCGCGGCCCAGGCCGTGGCGGAGGGTCTTGCGGCGCAGCTGGAAGGCGGCGCGGGCCAGTCGGAGCACGTCTCTCCTCTCCGCCTCGGGCATGGCCCGGGCGGGATGCATGCGAATGATGCTCGACGCCACAGCCGGCGCGGGCAGGAAGCTCGAGGGAGGGATGTCCCGGAGTCGCTCGACGTCCGCCACCGACCGCACCGCCACCGTCGCCAGGCTCCATCCCCCCGGCGGCGAGGCGATCCGGGCGGCGACCTCCCGCTGGACCAGGAAGACCGCGCGTCGCGGAGGGATCGGCGCCTCGAAGAGGTGCCCGAGCAGGGCCCCCGTGAGGTTGTAGGGGAGGTTGCCGGCGGCGAGGTGGTCGTCGGGGAGGCCGAGGCTGGCCGCGTCTGATCGCAGCGCGTCCCCCTCGATCAGCTCCACGTTGGCGAGACCCCGGAGGGTCACCCTGGCAGCCCGGAGACAGGCGGGGTCGAGGTCCACCGCGACCACGCGCCCGGCCCGCCGCGCCAGCTCGGCGGTCAGCACCCCGATCCCGGGCCCGATCTCCCAGACGGTGTCGCCGGCCGCCGGGTCCAGCGCCTCCACGATGGCTTCGAGCGCTCCCCGATCGACCAGGAAGTGCTGGCCGAGCCGGCGCTTGGCGAAGAGCCCGGCCTGGCGGGCCACCCTCGTCACCGTTCCCGGGTCGGTGAGATCGAGCGGGCGGGTGGCCGCGCTCACGCCCTCCACCTCCCCACGCCGAGGGCTCCTGTTGCCACGGGACGCGCCACCCGGTCAGCCANNCGCCGCGCAGCCGCGCCACCGCCGCCGCGGTGGCCGCCACGAAGGCGGGGGTGTTGGGCTGTCCCCGGTGGGGCACGGGCGCGAGGAACGGCGAGTCGGTCTCGACCAGATACCCGTCAGGGTCGACCTCGCGCGCCGCGGCCTGGATGTCCTCGCTGCGGGGGAAGGTGACGATCCCCGAGAAGGAGAGCAGGAAGCCACGCTCCCGGCACCTCCGCGCGTGCGCCGGATCGCCGGTGTAGCTGTGCATGACGCCGCGCACGCCGGGGACCGCGTCCACCGCCACGAGCACCTCGGCGTGGCTCTCGCGATCGTGGATGACCACCGGCAGGGCGTGGCCACGGGCCAATTCCAGCATCTGATGAAGAGCGGCCTGCTGCACCTGAAGCGGCGTCTCGTGGTACCCCGGTCGCCAGTACTGGTCGAGCCCCACCTCACCGACGCCCACCGCGCGCGGATGCCGGAGCAGCTGGTCGAGCGCGTCGAGCTGGGCCCGATCGGGGGCGGCCCGCTCGTGGGGGTGCCAGCCGACGGTGAAGAAGACCCCCGGATGCGCCTCCGCGACCTCCCGGCAGCGGTCGCTGTCCTCGACGTTGAGGCCCGGGCAGACGACCTGCACCACGCCGGCCGCGGACGCCTGCTCCAGCGCCCGCTCCACCCCGGCGGCGCCCCCGCGCTCAGCGAGGATCTGGAGGTGGCAGTGGCTGTCGACGAGGGGTTCACGGCCCGCCAGGGCGGGCCCCGGGTCACTCATCGGCCGCCCAGGATGGCCTCACGATCCAATCGGGGGAAGAGGATCTCGCCCACCCCGACCGGATCCCCCCCGCGGAGCGCCGGCCACGATGAGAACGACTGGGTCAGATCGCCGCTCAGCTCGATGCCCAGGTCGGTCGCGACCCGCGCGGTGGCCCGGGGGATGAAGGGGTGGAGCAGCCCGGTGCTGACCCGCACCGCCTCGAGCAGCTCGGCGCAGACGGTGCCGAGCCGGTCGTCACCCGCGCTCTTGAGCTTCCAGGGGGCGGTCTCCTCGACGTACTTGTTGGCCCGGGTCACGAGCTTCCAGACCGCCGCGAGGGCTGCGGTGAAATCGAGGCCGTCCATGGCCTGGTCGTACTCGGGCACCACGGTGGCGGCGAGCTCGCGCAGCTCGGCATCGATCGGCTCCTCCCCTCCCCGCTCGGGCACCCGGGCCTCGAAGTAGCGCTGGATCATCTTCTCGGTGCGCGACACCAGGTTGCCGTAGTCGTTGGCGAGGTCGGCGTTGTAGCGGTCGACGAAGCTCTCCATCGAGAAGTCGCCGTCGCGGTCGAAGGGGACCTCGGCCATCAGCACGTAGCGCACCGCGTCGCTGCCGAACTGCGTGACCAGAGCGGTGGGCTCGACGAAGACACCGCGGGTCTTGCTCATCTTCTCGCCGCCCAGGGTCATGAAGCCGTGGGCGTGCACCCGCCGGGGGAGCGGGATGCCGGCGGCCATCAGCATCGCCGGCCACATCACCGCGTGGAAGCGGGTGATGTCCTTGCCGATGACGTGGACGTCGGCCGGCCAGAAGCGTGCGAACTCCTCGTCGTCGGAGGCGTAGCCCACCCCGGTGATGTAGGCGATCAGAGCGTCGAACCAGACGTAGACCACCTGGGAGGGGTCGAAGGGGAGCGGGAAGCCCCAGTCCGAGAAGCCGCGGGAGATGCTGACATCCTCCAGGCCGCCCCGGATGAGCTGCAGGATCTCGTTGCGCCGCGGCTCGGGGACGAGGAAGTCGGGGTGCTTCTCCAGGTGTTCGAGGAGGCGGTCCTGGAAGTCGCTCAGACGGAGGAAGTAGTTGTCCTCCTCCACCAGCTCGACCGGGCGCTCGTGGACCGGGCACAGCCCCGCGACCAGCTCCTTGTCGGAGTAGTAACGCTCGCAGGAGGGGCAGAGCCAGGCGCGGTACCAGCCCTTGTAGATGAACCCGGCGTCGTGGACGGCCTGCATCAGCCGTTCGGTGCTGCGCCGGTTGGCGTCGCCGCTGGTGCGGACGAAGGCGGTGAAGGAGATGTCCAGCGAGTCGTAGAGGGAGCGGAAACGCTCGGCCTGGACGTCGACGAACTCCTCGGGGCTGACACCGCGGTCCCGGGCGGCCCGGAGCACCGACTGGCTGTGCTCGTCGGTCCCGACCGTGAAGCGGACGTCGTCGCCGCGCAGCCGGTGATGGCGGGCGAGCACGTCGCAGCCGACCTTCTCGTAGACGTGACCGAGGTGGGGGTCGCCGTTGACGTAGTCGATGGCGGCGGTGACGTAGAAGGTGCTGCTCATGTCCCGATCACGACTGTGCACTCGCCCCGGGGGGGCTGCCGGCGTAGCTCCTCGGCCAGCTCCCGGGCGGTGCCGCGGTGGAAGGTCTCGTGGACTTTAGTCAATTCCCGGGCCACCACGACCGGGCGGTCGGCGAGGAGCGGCTCGATCAGCTCCAGGGTCCTGGCCAGGCGGTTGGCGGCCTCGAAGAGGACCACCGGCACACCCAGCCCGAGCGCTGCCTCGACCGTGCGGCGCAGGCGCCCGGGGGAGCGCGGCGGGAAGCCCAGGAAGACGAAGCCGCCACCCCCGCCCAGCCCGCTCCCGCTCACCGCGGCGGTGACCGCGCTCGGGCCGGGGACCACCGTGACCGGGATCCCGGCGCGGTGGGCGGCGGCGACCAGCCGGCTGCCCGGGTCGCTCACCGCAGGCGTGCCCGCGTCGGAGCAGAGGGTGAGGCGCTGACCCGCCTCCAGCCTGGCCATGAGGGCGGGGATGCGGCGCTCCTCGTCGAAGGCGGGCAGCGAGATCAGCGGCCGCTCGATGCCCAGCGAGCGCATCAGGTTGCGAGTGCGGCGGGTGTCCTCGGCGACCACGGCGTCGCATTCGCGCAGCGCGCGCTCGGCGCGCCGGCTCACGTCCTCCAGGTTGCCGATCGGCGTCGCCAGGACCGTGAGGCGCGCCCCCTGAGGGGTTTCCGCGTCCGTCAGCGGCCCCAGTCGCGGGGGTAGCGGAAGTCGCGGTCGATGGTCCGGTTGGAGAGCTTGGCGATGAGCGGTGGCCGGCGTTTGTACTGGCTGTCCCGGACCCGGCGGTGGATCTGCTTGACGAAGGCGTCCTCGAAGCCGAGCGTGTGCAGCTCGGCGCGGGTGCGGCGCTCGTCGATCATCTGATGGAGCAGCTGGTCGACAGCGGCGTACTCGAAGCCGAGCTCGTCCTCGTCCGACTGGCCCTCCCAGAGGTCGGCGGAGGGGGCCTTCTCGATCACCGCGGCCGGCAGCCCGAGATACCGGGCGAGGGCGAAGATCTGGGTCTTGTAGAGGTCCCCGAGCGGGTTGAGGGCGTGGGCCATGTCGCCGTGGATGGTCCCGTAGCCGAGCAGCAGCTCGGTCTTGTTGGAGGTCCCGACCACCAGCGCTGCCCGCGCCAGCGAGAGGTCGTAGAGGATCGACATCCGCTCCCGCGCCATCTTGTTGCCGCGCCGGTTGCGGTCGGCGTCGGGATTGCGGTCGAAGTAGGCGTCGATCTGGGGGGAGATGTCGACCGCCAGCGGCGTGGTGCCGAGCTGGGTGGCGACCAGGCGGGCGTCGCGCTCCGACGCGGGGCTGCTCGCCCGGTAGGGCATGATCACCGGTAGCGCGTTCTCCGGGCCGAGGGCCCGGCAGACCACGGCCAGGGTGAGCGCGGAGTCGATACCGCCGGAGAGCCCGACCACGCCGCGCTCGAAGCCGACCTTGCGCACCTCTTCGCGGACAAATCCGGTCAGGATCTCCGTGACCAGGGCGCAGTCGACGGCCAGGGCACCGGCCGCATCGGGGCGGCTCAGCCCGTCCGCGGTCTCAGTCACGTTCGCGGCGGTGCAGCCGGTGGCACTCCGCGTCGACGATGTCATGGCGCTCGTCGCGGAGCATCGGATTGGCGATCCGGGCCCGGCGCAGGGCGGCGAGGTCGAGGCGATGGAGGGGCATCCCCTCGTCGCGCCCGGCCGGCTCACCGACCAGGTGGCCCTCGGGGTCGACGACTCGGGAACCTCCCCAGAAGTTGATGCCGTCCTCATAGCCGACCCGGTTGCAGTAGACGACGTAGGCGGTGAAGAGCTGGGCGTAGGTGCGGGTGATCACGTCGTAGCTCTGCGCGGTTCCGATCTCGGATCCGTGCCCGACCCCGCGGCCCGGGGAGGCCGACGGGCAGATGATCAGCTCGACGCCGTCGCGGGCGAGCAGGTACGCGGAGCTCGGGTGCCAGAGGTCCTCGCAGATGAGCACGCCCGCTCGCCAGGGGCGGCGCGGTCCGGCGGAGCGGAGCGGGGCCTCGAAAGCTCGGAACCGGTTGCCGGCGGCGAGATCGCGGGCCTCGTCGAAGAGGCCGTAGGTGGGCAGGTACACCTTGCGATGGACGTGGACGACGGCACCCCCGGAGAGGTAGAGGGCTGCGTTGTGGAAGCGGTGGTCGTCGCTCTCCAGGATGCAACCGACCACGGCGTCCACGCCCCGTGACGCCTCGGCAAGGGCCTGGATCTCGGGGCTGTCGAGGCGCAGGGCGGTCTCGGTGACCAGGTCCTTGAGGAAGTACCCGGTGAGCGAGAGCTCGGGGAAGACCACGAGGTCCGCCCCGCCCGCGGCGGCGGTCCCGATCAGCTCCAGATGGCGGGCGACGTTGGCGCCGAGGTCGCCCAGCCGGGGTGCCAGCTGCGCGAGCGCGACCACGATGTCGCTGCGCGAACCGGGTTCTCCCGCCGTGACCGGGGAGGGCTCCGTGTTCACCATGAGGTCGATTCTCCGCCATCCGCCGTCCCGCCGACGAATTCGGCGACCCGGGCGACCACGCCGGAGACCGGCTCGCGCGCCACGTTGGCGGGCGGCAGCGCCTCCAGGAAGCGCCGCGCGTAGTCCCGGGTCTGGAGGCGGGAGTCCGCGATCACCACCACGCCCCGATCGGTGCCCGAGCGGATCAGCCGGCCGAATCCCTGGCGCAGCCGGATCACCGCCTCGGGGAGCACGTAGCTCCCGAAGGGATCGCGCAACTCGGCGGTCCGAGCACGGACCAGCGGGTCGGTGGGGACGGCGAAGGGGAGCTTGGCGATGATCACGCACTGGAGGGCGTCGCCGGGGACGTCGATCCCCTCCCAGAAGGTGCTGGTGCCGAGCAGCACGGTGCGCGGATTCTCGACGAAGGAGGCCAGGAGCTGACGCCGGGTCCCGTCGAGGCCCTGGGCGACGACGGAGATCTGGCTGCCGGCAAGCCGCCGGCCGACCAGATCGCGGACGCGGCGCAGCGCCCCGTACCCCGTGAAGAGGCCGAGGGTGCGGCCGCCCAGCCGGCGCCCGATGCCGGCGGTGATGGTCGCCAGCGCCTGCTCGTACTCGGGATCGTCGTAGGGAGGGATGTCGGTGACCACGATGCAGAGGGCCTGGGTCAGGTAGTCGAACGGTGACGGCAGCGCCAGCTCCTCGGTACGCGCCCCCAGCCCGAGCCGCTCCCGGACAAAGCCGAAGTCCCCGGCGATGGCGAGCGTGGCCGAGGTCAGCACCACGGTGCGGGCCGCGTCCAGGAGCCCCTCGCCGAGGGCGGTTCCCGCCGCCACCGGCGCGTCGCGCAGCTCCGCCTGCTCGGCGCGCAGCTCCATCCAGGCGACATGTCCGTCCCGCCGCTGGAGGAGCACGTCGTCGATGGCGCCCGCCGACCCCTCGAGGGCGGACGCCGCCAGCGCCAGCTCCTCCGCCTCTCGATCCGGCTGCGGGAGGAGATCAGTCTGGAGGCAGGCCGGACCCGCCGCGCGGAGAGCCTCGGCAGCCCGCCGGAGGACGGAGACGGCGTGGCGCGCGTTGCGCACCAGGGGCTGCAGCCGCGGCTCGACGAGAAGCTCGTCGGTCACGCTCAGGCTCCCGGTCGGTGCTCCTCCTCCCCCGCCGAGGCGCTCGGTGAGCAGCCCCTTGGCCTCCCCGAAGAGCCCGTTGGCGGCGTCGCGGCAGGCCTCGAGGGCACTCGCCAGACCGGCATCCAGGACGTCGGGGAGGCGATCGAGGGGCCGGAGGACATCCGCGCTCCGGAGCCGGTGCCCGCCCGCCTGGGTGGCCTGCTCCTCGAGGTGATGGGCCTCGTCGACGACGAGTGCCGAGTAATCCCCGAGCAGGTGTCCCTCCGCGGACTCGTCGCTGAGCAGGAGGGCATGGTTGGTCACCACCAGCTCGGCCGTCGCCGCCGTCCGCCGCGCCGCGACCATGTGGCACGCGCCATTGCCCCAATTGGCGCAGGCGCTGCCCAGGCAGTCATCCCCGGTCGATTCGACGGCACGCCAGAGATCGCGGTCCAAGGCTCCGAGGTGCAGCTCCGCCCGGTCCCCGGTGCGGGTGAGGTCGAGCCAGCGCAGCAGCTTGAGCTTGAACCTGATGACGTCGAGGTCCGCCCCGCGCGGGCCGACGTCGCCGCGGCGGAGGTGGCGCTGGAAACGCCGCAGGCTGATGTAGTGGCTGCGACCCTTGAGCATCGCCCATCCGAGCGGGCGGGGAAGGTGAGGCTGCAGGGCGGGCAGCTCTCGCGCGGCGATCTGCTCCTGGAGGGTGATGGTGTGGGTGGCGACCACCGCCCGGCCGCGGCCCCGCTCGATCCAGATGGCGAGTGGGGCGAGGTAGCCGAGCGTCTTCCCCACCCCCGTTCCCGCCTCGACGAGGAGGCGCCCGCCGCGCTCCAGGCTCTGGGCGACGGCCCGTGCCATCTGCTCCTGGGTCTCCCGATACTCGTAACCCGGGCGCTCGGCGAGCGGACCTCCGGGACCGATCAGGCGGACGGCGGCGTCGGCCAGGGGCCCGAAGAGAAGCGAGTCGCGCCCGCTCCGGGTGGGATCCTCGGCTCCGGCGGTGCCGGTGGCCGCCGCTCCCGCCGCTCGGACCGGCGCCGTCGCCAGGCTCTCGCCGCCGGGGTGCGCGCGGGCCTCCAGCTCGGGGTGCGCGCCCCGCTCGGCCACGGCGAGGTCGAAGAAGTGCCCGAGCGACGTTCCCGCCTGGGCGGCGACACGATGCATCTCCATGAAGGTCGACCGCCGCAGGGAGGCCGCCTCCACCAGCAGCCATCGGAAGAGCTCCGCGGTCGCCTGTGCGTCGCTCAGGGCGCGGTGGGGACGCTCGTGATGGAGCCCGAGCTGACGGCTGAGCGCCCCGAGGTTGTGGCTGCCGGCGAGCGGGAGCAGGATGCGGCCGAGCTCGAGCGTGTCCATCGCCTCTCTCCGACCAAAGGTGTCGGGGAGGAGCTGGCTGCAGAAGGCGAGGTCGAAGGCGGTCCCGTGGCCGACCAGCTCGGCACCCTCGCAGAACTCGGCGAGCTGGGCCATGGCCTCGAGCGGGGACGGCTGGCCGTCCAGATCGGCGCTGGTGATACCGGTCAGCCGCTGGACCGGTAGCGGAACCGCGATGCCCGGGTCGACCAGGAGCTGGAGCTCGCGGATGGTCACCCCGTCCTCCCTGAAACGGACGGCCCCGATCTCGATGACCCGCTCACTCTTGGGCGACAGCCCGGTGGTCTCGAGATCGAAGGAGACGAGCTCGGTGGTCATCAGGCGAGGGGCGGGGTCACCGCCCGGTAGTCCGTCGTCCCATCGAAGATGCCGCGGCGCGACGAGGGAAGGACCTCCGCGATCCGCTGCATGAGCAGGTCCGAGACCTCCTGGTTGGACCGGCGCGGGCCTCCCGGGTCCTCGGGGGGCAGTGGGGCGGCGCGCCCGAACCGGACGTGCACCGGAGCGTGGCGGGGCCGGATCGACCCGAGGGGCAGGGCGCGCTCGGTGCCCCAGATTCCCACCGGGAGGATCGGCACCCCGGCCCTCCGGGCCAGGAAGCCGGCGCCCGGGTGGGGACGCTGCAGCACCCCGTCCGGGCTGCGGTGGCCCTCGGGGTAGACCAGCACGGCATGTCCCTGACGCATCAATCCCACCGCCTGGCGGAGCGCCGCCCGGTCCGCGCTGCCGCGCACCACCGGAAAGGCGTGGTAGCCGACGATGAAGAAGCGGGTGAGCGGTGAGTGGAAGTAGTCGCTCTTGGCCATGAAGTAGAGATCGCGGCGGGGCATGTAGGCGCCCACGATGGGCGGGTCCGCGGCGCCCACATGGTTGCTCACCACCAGCAGGCCGCCCCGTGCAGGGACCTTCTCCGTGCCGGCGACGTCGAGGAGATCGCCGATGACCGCGCGGCAGACGAGGCGCGACACCGCTGTCATCCACCGGTAGTTGATGTCGAGCCCGGACGGCGAGAGGTGGGTGCGGGTCACAGGCCGGCAGCCCGGCAGAGGGAGAGAGCCATCTCCACCATCTCGTCAACGCCGTGGGTCCCGGTGTCGATGACCACCGCGTCGGGGGCCGCGGCCATCGCCCGCGCGTCACCGCTGTCGCGGCCGGAGATCTCGGCGGCGAGTGTCTCGGGGTCGACGGCGGCCCCCTCCCGCTCGAGCTGTGCCGCGCGCCGGGCAGAGCGGAGGGCAGCCGTCGCCTGCAGGTAGAGCTTCACCACCGCCTCCGGGAAGACCACCGTGCCGCAGTCCCGCCCCACCCCGACCGCCCCCCGCATGGCGGGTGCGCGCTGGAGGGAGAGGAGATGACGGCGGACCTCGGGGAGCTGGCTGACGGTGGTGAGGAGCGCTGCGTGCCGGGGATCGCGGATCTCGGCTCCGGGATCGATACCGTCCACCCGCACCTCCCAGCTGTCGTCGTCGGGCGCGGTGTTGATCTCGATGGCGACGCTCCTGGCCAGCTCGGCGATGCGATCGAGGTCGCCGGCCCCGAGGCCTGCCCGGATCGCGGCCACGATGACGGCGCGGTAGAAGAGGCCGGTGTCGATGAACGGGAGGTCCAGGGCCAGGGCCAGCCGGCGTCCAAGTGTCGTCTTGCCACTCCCCGCCGGCCCGTCCACGGTGACGACGCGAATGGTCACGGGGCCGTCATCCCCACCGCCGCGTAGAGCGCCTCGAGCTCGGCGGGGGTCAGGAGCCGGGCTCGGCCCTCCTCCAGATGGCCGAGCTTGAGAGGGCCGAGTCCGACCCTGACCAGGTCCAGGACTGGAGCGCCCAGGGCCGCGCAGAGGCGTCGGATCTCCCGCTTGCGCCCCTCGCCCATGGTCACCTCGATGAGGTCGGCCCGCGTCGCGCTCGGCCGCCGGACGCCGAGCGGCCGGGCGAGGCCGTCCTCCAGCTCCACGCCCTCCAGCAAGCGCTCGATGTCGGCATCGTTCAGGCCGCGACCGAGGACGACCCGGTAGCGCTTGGCCACCCCGTAGCGGGGATGGGTGAGCCGGTGGGCCAGGTCTCCGTCCGAGCTGAGCAGGAGCAGCCCGCGGCTGTCGGCGTCGAGCCGCCCCA